>NZ_CAJMZL010000040.1:0-58307 GCF_905220305.1 Caballeronia sp. J97
AGCAATACACCACCGCAACGCGTAAACTGCGCGTCTCTCAAGCGTTAGAATTCCCTCTACGTTTTCCGAAAGCGCGGCCAGCGCCGTCGATGTCCCCATGCTACGTCTAAGCGAACTCAAGCTCTCGCTCGATCATCCCGAATCGGCTATCGAACCTGCGGTTCTCGCGCGTCTCGCGGAGATCGGGGTCGGTGCGAACGAACTCGTGAGCTTCCGCATATTTCGCCGGGCGCACGATGCTCGCAAGCGCGCCGATATCAAACTTACCTACATCATCGATGTCGAGCTGAAAGACGAGGCGTCGGTATTGAAACGCCTCGAGACGCATCCGTATCCGCACTGCGGTGTGACGCCGGATATGGCGTATCGTTTCGTGGCGAAAGCGCCGGCATTGTCGACGCTGCTGCGTCCGGTCGTCATCGGCATGGGTCCGTGCGGGCTGTTTGCTGGTTTGATCCTCGCGCAAATGGGTTTCCGGCCGATCATTCTCGAGCGCGGCAAAGCCGTGCGGGAGCGAACGAAAGACACGTGGGGTCTCTGGCGACGCAACGAACTCAATCCAGAGTCAAACGTGCAATTCGGCGAGGGCGGCGCTGGTACGTTCTCGGACGGCAAACTCTATAGCCAGATCAAGGATCCGAAACACTACGGTCGCAAAGTGCTCGACGAGTTCGTCAAAGCCGGCGCGCCGGAAGACATCTTGTACTTGAGCCGCCCGCACATCGGTACGTTCCGGCTGGTGAGCATGGTCGAGAAGATGCGTGCACAGATCCATCAACTCGGCGGTGAAGTGAGATTCCAGCATCGCGTCGAAGATATCGAGATCGAGGCTGGCAAGGTCCGCGGGCTCAAGCTTTCGACCGGCGAGACGCTGCGCTGCGATCACGTCGTACTTGCCGTCGGGCACAGTGCGCGAGACACGTTCCAGATGTTGCACGATCGCGGTGTCTACATGGAAGCCAAGCCGTTTTCGCTCGGCTTTCGCATCGAGCATCCGCAAGGTGTGATCGACAGAAGCCGCTTCGGCAAATTCGCCGGACATGAAAAGCTCGGCGCAGCGGACTACAAAGTGGTCCATCACTGCAGCAATGGCCGCGCAGTCTATAGCTTTTGCATGTGCCCGGGCGGCACGGTCGTCGCGGCGACGTCTGAACCCGGACGCGTCGTGACGAACGGCATGAGCCAGTATTCTCGCGCCGAGCGCAACGCGAACGCCGGGATCGTCGTGGGCATTACGCCGGACGACTATCCGGGCGGCCCGCTTGCCGGCATCGCGTTTCAGCGTAAATGGGAAGAGCGCGCGTTCGAATTGGGCGGCGGCGACTACTCCGCACCGGGACAGCTCGTCGGCGATTTCATCGCGGGCCGCGCATCCACTTCACTCGGTTCTGTGGCGCCGTCTTATAAGCCAGGCGTGAAGCCGACCGACCTGAGCACCGCGCTGCCCGATTACGTGATCGAAGCGATTCGCGAAGCTTTGCCCGAGCTCGACAAGAAAATCAAGGGATTCGCGATGCATGACGCCGTGCTGACCGGCGTAGAGACGCGCACATCTTCGCCGATTCGCGTGCGCCGCAAGGACGACTATCAGAGTGTCAACGTCGAAGGTCTGTATCCGGCGGGAGAGGGTGCGGGCTACGCTGGCGGGATCTATTCCGCGGCGATCGATGGCATCGAGGTCGCCGAGGCGGTGGCCATCCAGATGATGGCGCAGCACGCGGCGACCGCCTGACGACAAAAAAGGCGCATCGGCAAGAGCGATGCGCCTCGACATACTCGTCAGGTCACCACGCCCACCTGCCAGGGCACGAACTCACTCTGCCCATATCCATGCAGCTCGCTCTTCGACGCCACGCCTGACGCGCAGTCGAGCATCATCTGAAAGATTGCATCGCCGAGCTGTTCGATCGTCGCGGAGCCGTCGATCACGCCGCCGCAGTTGATGTCCATATCCTCTTCCTGCCGTTCCCACAGCGCAGTGTTCGTCGCGAGTTTCAAGGAAGGCGAGGGCGCGCATCCATAAGCCGACCCGCGACCGGTCGTGAAGCAGATCAGATTTGCGCCCGACGCGACCTGTCCCGTCGCGGACATCGGATCGTAGCCGGGCGAATCCATGAAAACGAAGCCCTTTGCGTCGATTCGCTGAGCGTACTCATACACTTCGACGAGATTCGTGGTGCCACCTTTCGCGACCGCGCCGAGCGACTTTTCGAGGATCGTCGTCAATCCGCCGACCTTGTTCCCTGCTGACGGATTGTTGTCCATCGCCGCGCCGTTGCGCGCGCAGTATTCTTCCCACCACTTGATGCGCGCGAGCAGCTTTTCACCGACTTCGCGGCTCACAGCGCGGCGCGTGAGCAGATGCTCCGCGCCGTAGACTTCAGGCGTTTCCGACAGAATCGCAGTGCCGCCATGCGCGACGAGTTTGTCGACCGCGGCGCCCAAAGCGGGATTTGCCGAAATGCCCGAATAGCCATCCGATCCGCCGCACTGCAACCCGACGATCAGATGCGACGCCGGCAGCGGCTCGCGCTGCACGCGATTCGCATCGGCGAGCATTTCCTTCACCATCGCGATGCCGCGTTCGATCGTCTTGCGCGTGCCGCCGCTATCCTGGATCGTAAAACTGCGCAGCTTCTCGCCGTCCTTCAGACCGCTCGATTCGAGCACGCCCGAAATCTGGTTCGTCTCGCATCCCAGACCGACGAACAGCACCGAATGAAAATTCGGATGCACCGCGTAGCCCGAAAGCGTGCGGCGCAGAATGCCGAGCCCTTCGCCCTGCATGTCGATGCCGCATCCGAGACCATGCGTGAGGGCGATCACGCCATCCACGTTCGGATATTCCGCGAGCGCTTCCGGATGCACGTCGCGCCGGAAGTGATCGGCGATCGCGCGCGCGACCGTGGCCGAGCAATTCACGCTCGTCAGCACGCCGACGAAGTTGCGCGTCGCGACGCGGCCGTCGTCGCGGCGGATGCCCATGAAGGTCGCGGGCTCGTCGACGAACGGCGTCGGGTGCAGATCGACGCCGAACTCGTGCTCGCGCGCGAAATCGGCCATCGACAGATTGTGCGTGTGCACGTGCTGTCCGCGCGCAATCGCCTCGCGCGCCACGCCGATGATCTGGTTGTAGCGCTTCACGGGCGCGCCCGCGGCGATATCGCGCGTCGCGATCTTGTGACCCGGCGGAATCAGCCCCGCGACGACGAGGTCCTCCGACGCGATGCGCGCGCCGGAGAGCAACTGACGCGTCGCGATCACGACATCGTCGTTCGGATGCAGCCGGATGACCGCATGGTCGGTGGATGGGGTGGACATGGTTTTGGTCTCGGACTCAGATCGTGGAAGGCGCGCGGCTGTCGCGGCGGGATTGCTCGTCTTCGGCGCGATTGAGCGGCTCGATCTTGCCGACGATTACAAGATAGCTGAACGCGCCGAGGAAGCAGAAGCCGCCCGCGACGCACAGCGGAATCACGAACGAGCCCTTGGTGATCGCGAGCATCACGCCGGTGAAGGTCGTGATGACGATGCCCGCCAGGTTCGACGCGAAATTTTGAATGCCGCCGATGGATGCGACATGATCCGGCGTCGGCGCGACGTCGCTCGGCAGCGACCAGATGCTGGCGGCGGCGAACGCGAGGCTGGCGTAAGCGATGCCGAAAAACGCGAGCATCAGATAAATGTTGGTTACGAACGCGCACAGCGTGATGACCGATGACATCAGCATGCCACCGACCATGCATGTCTTGCGTGCGGCGGTCAGGCTCCAGCCGCGCTTGAAGAGCGAATCCGACACGACGCCGCCGAGCCAGCCGCCCGGAATCGACATCAGCGCGGGAATCGTGCCGAGCGTGCCGAGCGATTTCAGCGAGAAGCCGTGCGCCTGCACGAGATAGCTCGGGAACCAGGTGATGAAAAAGTAGATGACGAAGTTCAGGCAGAAGAAGCCGAGCATCATGCCCCACAGCGTGCGGTACTTGAACAGCGAGGCCCACGACACCTTGTTCTTCGGCGCAACCGGTTGCACCGGCGCGACGTCCGTTTCGCCGGTCAGATCGCCTTTCGACTTGTTTCGGTAGATCAGGAACCAGCCGAGAATCCAGACGAAGCCGATCACGCCGGTGATGACGAACGACGCTTCCCAACCGAACGAACTGATGATCAGCGCGACGACCGGAATCGAGAGCGCCGAGCCGACGCGCGAACCGCTATCGAAGATGCTGGTCGCGAACGCGCGCTGCTCCTTCTTGAACCATTGCGACACGAGTTTCGCGCACGACGGATACGCCCCCGCCTCGCCGACACCCAGCATCAATCGGCAGCCGAACATGCCGACCACGCTCGACGCGACGGCGGTGAGCGCGGTGAACACCGACCACCAGCCCACGGCGAGCGGCAGCGCGATGCGCGCGCCGACGCGATCGACGAACCAGCCGAAGGGCATTTGCATGAGCGCGTAGCTCCAGAAGAAGCCGCTCAGGATGAAGCCCATTTCAGCCGGTCCGATGCCGAGCGCCTTTTCGATTTGCGGCGCGGCGACCGCGAGGTTTGCGCGATCGATGTAATTGATCGCGATTGCCAGAAAAGCCAGAAATATCACTACCCAACGCATTTTGCGCATCGTTTTGTCTCCTCAGTGGGCGGCACTTCATGTATTTCGGCTCGAGCCGCGATGCCGACGCGGTGAGCCGTGATTCGAAAATGGTCGTACCGCTCTTCAGGCGGTTTTGAGCGCCTCGCGCAAACGCTTTTGCTCGATGTCGAGATTCAGTTCGCGCGCGAGATCGATGACGGGCTGAAAGCGTCGAACCTTTTTCTCATCGTGATTGCGCGCGATGTCGGCGAGCCGATGAACGAGAAACGGATTTTCGAAGCGATCGCGCACGCTAGCGAGATAGTCCGTGGCGACATCGCGCTGGCCGAGCGCCGCGAATACCGGCAGCACTTCGTCGCGCCACGTCGCTTCCAGCGGCTCGCGATACGCCGGTTCGCGCATCGCGTCGAGCACGGTCATGTCGGGCGAACCGTCGTGCGTGCGCCAGATTTGCGCGAGCATCGTGTGGCCGAGATTCAGCATCAGGAGCTTGAGACGCTCGTAGTGCGCGAGATCGTCGGTGATGACGATGTCCTCGTGCTCGCACGGCAGCACCATGCCGGCCCGGCGCTCGATCGCCCACAGCGCGTACGGCTCGGCAATCGCGCCGACCGGCTGGATCGGCTCCGACACGATGCGGTCCACAAGCGAATTCACCCAGACACAGCCTTTCGTCAGATAGCCGATGAACGCCTCGTCGACGTTCCAGCCGCGCGCAACGCCGATGACGAGATCGCGCAGCGTGTCGCCGTTGCGCGAAACCAGTTCGCAAGGCAGGAGCGTAATCGGCTCGGCGCCGGCGCGATATCGCGCGTGGAGCAACACTGCGAGCTTGGCCGCGAAGCCGCGCGGTGTGCGCTGGCCATCGAGCAGATCGGCGGTGTCTTCGTTGAAGAGCGCGTAGCCGGCATCCGCCGTGTTCGAGACGATCACTTTCACGTCGCGGTTCATGCGCTCGATCAGCAATGGCCAATCTTCGTTCGCGTGGAGCGCCTCGGTGATGGAATCGCACTCGACCGTCGTATCGATGGTTTCATTCCGCTGACGGCCACGGATGCGTACCGGATAGCGCCCGGCCGATCGCAGCGCCTCGACGCGCGCGCGGCTGTCGGCGCTGGACGTCGTCTGAACGACGGTAATCTTGCCGAGCGCTTTCGCCGGGTCGCGTCGCGCCGCGACGGTCACGAAAAAATCGATGTGCGCCTGCAGAAACCGGCTCGTGCCGAACTGGAGAATCGGATTGTTCATGTTTGCGCGTGCCGCTCGTCGTGTCGGCCTGATCCGGGCTGGTTCGTGTGGGAACGGTTCCAGATCGCCCAAAAAAAATTGGCCACCTGGCCTTACCGGATTGCATACTAGTGTCTTGAAATAGAATTGGTCAAGCCACTTGTAAAAGGTTCGCGAACGGCAAACGCCCGTCGCACGGTGCGTCAGCCCTTCCACTGATTACAATCCACGTTTTCCCCGAGACAAAAGCAGGAGCCAGCACGTGAGCGTGAAACCAGCCGAAACGCGCCGCCTCTATCTACAGATCGCCGACAAGCTGCGCGGGCTGATCGAGCAGCAGGATTTCGCCCCGAACGGCCGCTTGCCGTCCGAGCGCGAGCTGGCGCAGACGCTCGGCGTATCGCGGCCGTCCGTGCGCGAGGCGCTCGTTGCGCTGGAGCTGGAAGGGCGTGTCGAAATCCGCATGGGATCGGGCGTGTATATCGTCGCGACGCCGGCGGCCAAGCCCGCGGCGACCGAGGCGGAACTGGGCGAAAGTCCGATCGAGATCATGAACGCGCGCAGCGTGATCGAGGGCGCGATCGCGGCGAGTATCGCGCCCTTCGCGAAGCCGAAGCAGTTGAAGGCGCTGCGCGCGGTGTACGAAACGATGGCGCGCGAAGTCGCGCACGGCCAGGTGCCGATGGCGGCCGATCGCGCATTTCACATCGCGATCGCGCAGATGACGGGCAACGACGTGCTCGTGCGCACGGTAGGCAGTCTGTACGACGAACGGCACAGCCCGCTGTCATCGACGTTGCGTGGGCACTTCGAAGGGGAAGAAACGTGGGCGGCCGCGCTCGGCGAGCATCGCGAGATTCTGGAGGCGCTGGAGGCGCGCGACGCAATACAGGCGCAAGCCGCGATGCAGCGGCACATGCGTCAGTCCGCAGCGCGCCTCATGACCAGGCGCAAAAACTGACCCGGGCGCGCGCTCGAAAGGCGCGCCGGTTTCGAAAGCGTGAGCGCTTCAGCCAGGATAGGCTTCATCGACCTTCAGACCCGCTAGCTTGAAGATCACGCGCAGCGTCTGCGGCGCGATCTCCCGCCGCGAGGCGAGCGTCGTCAGGACGAAATCCATCACTTTGGCGTACTTCAGCATCGTCAGGCACGTTTCGATGTCGGTGGAGCCGTCGCGCATCGACTCGGCGAGGCGCAACATTTCCACGGATATCTCTCGGGCCATCTCCAGTTCCAACTGCTGCTTTTCGCTCCACGCGGGCATCGCGGTCAGTGCCGCGAGCATCTCCTGGAATTGTTTCTCTGCTTTCTTGTCCGGGATCGCATCCATCGCCGTCCTCTCATGTTCATGGCGTCGGCGAGTCGCATTCGCCGCGCTGTGCGTTAGGTGTTACGTAACAAGGCTGGGCGCGGTGACGACGTTGCACGTCTCGAGGCGCGGCTTGCTACTGGCTTGTTGCTCCTGCTTGCTGCATCGGTACGCGGCCTGCGGCCACGCTGTGTCGTCTTTCCAATGGTCTCATTGTCGGACGTTGCACAATCTGTTCCATGCGTTTTGCTGCCACGCATTGGCGATCAGCCGGGCTGGAACAAGAGCGTCTTCGCGCTTTTGGGTAAACTTCCCCTTTTGAGACGGCAGAACCAGCGGTTAGCGCACATTCGGCGCGAACAAGCTCCGCTTTTTTTATTCGACACACCTTCAAGATGACCAGGAAGTCCTCCGCGCCGGCTTCGGGTACGCCCGACCCCTCCACCAAACACGAGATTCGTCCAGGTCAGTCGATCGAACTGCTGAAGGAACTCCACATCCTTACGCGCGACGGCAAGATGAACCAGGACAGCCGCCGCAAACTGAAGCAGGTCTACCACCTCTATCAGTTCATCGAACCGCTTCTCGCCGAAGTGCATGCGAGCCAAGGGGCCGTATCACTCGTCGACCATGGCGCGGGAAAATCCTATCTTGGGTTTATTCTCTACGATCTCTTCTTCAAGACTCTGCGCGATCGGTCACACATCTTTGGAATCGAGACGCGCGAAGAGCTTGTAAAAAAATCCGAAGAATTGGCGCAGCGCCTCGGGTTTACAGGGATGTCATTTCTGAATCTGTCGGTGGCCGAATCAATCGATTCGGATCGTCTACCTGATTCGATCGATGTCGTCACCGCGCTGCATGCGTGCAACACGGCGACCGACGACGCCATCCACTTCGCTCTGCAAAAGAAAGCGAAATACATCGTCGTGGTGCCGTGCTGTCAGGCCGAAGTGGCTTCGGTGCTGCGCAAGAACAAAGGGCACTCGCTCTCGAAAAACGTGCTGACGGAAATATGGCGGCATCCGTTGCACACACGTGAATTTGGGAGCCAGATCACCAACGTGCTGCGTTGTCTGCAGCTCGAATCGCACGGATATCAGGTGAGCGTGACGGAACTCGTCGGCTGGGAGCACTCGATGAAAAACGAGCTCATCATCGCGCAATTCAAGGATTTGCCGCGCGGGCGGCCCGCGCAGAGACTCTCGGACGTGCTCGAATCGCTCGGGCTGGACGAACTGCGAGCGCGTTTTTTCACGTCCGCGAACTGATCAGGTTTTGTCCTTCATCCACGCTGCGAGGCCGTCGTGTCCGAGACGGCGCAGCGTTTCGATATTCCGCTCATAAATATCGGATGCTTCGGGGAACGCATCGACGGCGCGATCGATGCTCGCTTCGCGCAGCAGATGAAAGATCGGATACGGCGCGCGATTCGTGTAGTTGTCGATATCGTCGGGCGCGGTGCCTTCGAACCGATACTGCGGATGGAAGCTCGCGATCTGCAATTCGCCCGCCAACCCCAATTGGTCGAGCAGGCGCTCGGCGAAAAAAAGGGCGTCGTTGTAGTCGGCAAAATCCGCGAACGCGCGCGGCGTGATGAAAAGCGTGGTGTCGACGGTTTCGTGATCCGCGTCGTGCAAGAGGCGAAGCTCGTCCGTCAGTTCTACGACCAAATCGTCCACATCGCGCGCCTCGCTCACCACATAGCGAATCTGCTTTTTGACATGCACGCTCTTCGCGAACGGGCACAAATTGAGACCGATCACCGCGCGGGTGAGCCAGTGTCGAGTCGCCGCGATCACATCGTCGCGGGTGGTGCTGTCAGTCATTACCTTCCTCTTTGCCATGCGCGGGACAAGCCGCGGCGATCAGCGTGCGCGCGATGCGCGGCGCGGCGCGCAGCGGACCCGAGCCGGGGCCGTATGTCTGGCTCGTCGCGTAGATGCCGTCTACCAGCAATGCGAGCGATTCAGCCAGCTCAGCGGGATTATCCGCTCCGGCCGCCGTCGAAATCTCGACGAGGCGCGTCATCAGGTAACTTTTATTGCGCTCGACCAATTGCCGCGCGGGATGCGCCGGATCGCCGAATTCGCATGCGATGTTGACGAACGGGCAGCCGCGATAGTCCGGCGAGGATGCGCGTTTCACCAGATCTTCCAGTCCCTGGACGAGCTGCTTCGCCGGTTCGCCCGGATGTTTCGCGACGCTCGCCTCGAAGCGGCGCCGAAATCCTTCATCCATGCGTTCCAGATAGGCGACGACGAGCTCGTCCTTCGACGCGAACCGCCGGTACAAGCTCATCTTGTTGACGCCCGCGCGCTCGACGACGGCATCGACGCCGATTGCGCGGATGCCGTCGCGATAAAACAGCTCCTGCGCGGCGTCGAGCAATTGCTCCTGCGCGGTCGCGCCGTCGGTGCGGACACTGCGGCGGGCGTGGTTCTTCGGCTGGTCGGAGGTTGATCGGGTCAAGGTCGGATCCTCGAGGATTTCCGTTGCATGCTTGACATGTTACCGATCGGTAACTAAGCTCGCAACTCTGATGTGACAGAGCGGTAACGTCGCGAGACAAAAATCAACCTCACGGAGCAGCGATGAACTGGGTAGCGAGACGGCTGAATGGCCGGGTGCATTACGGCTGGGTGGCGGTGGGCGTCGTGTTTTTCGTGCTGCTCGCGGCGGCCGGCACGCGCGCGACGCCGAGCGTCATGATGTTGCCGCTCGAAAAGCAGTTCGGCTGGTCGCGCGGCACGATTTCGCTCGCGATCTCGATCAACCTCGCGCTCTACGGTCTGGCTGGCCCGTTCGCCGCGGCGGCGATGCAGCGCTTCGGCGTGCGCCCGACGGTGCTCGCGGCGATCGCGACGCTGGCCGCCGGCGTCGGCATTTCGTCGATGATGACCGAGCCGTGGCAAATGGTGCTCGTCTGGGGCGTGATGGTCGGCAGCGCGACGGGCGTTGCCGCGCTCACGCTGTCGGCGACGATCGTGAACCGCTGGTTCACCACGCATCGCGGTCTCGCGATGGGCATTCTCACCGCGAGTTCGGCGACCGGCCAGCTCGTGTTCCTGCCGTTTCTGGCGTCGATTTCCGAACGCTTCGGCTGGCGTCCGGTCGTGTTCGTCGTGGCGGCTGCTGCGGCGGTCGTGCTGCCGCTCGTCGCGTGGCTGTTGCCAGAGCGCCCGGCTGATCTTTCGCTGCGCCCGATCGGTGAAAAGGCGGATCTCCCGCCCGGCGCGCTTCCGGTGCCGAAAAATCCGATCAAGGTCGCGTTCGGCACGCTTGCTTCGGCCAGCAAGACGCGCGATTTCTGGCTGCTTTTCTTCAGCTTCTTCGTCTGCGGCGCGAGCACGAACGGGTACGTCGGCACGCATCTGATCGCGATGTGCTCCGACTACGGCATGACGCAAGTGCAAGGCGCGACGCTGCTCGCCGCGATGGGCATCTTCGATCTTTTCGGCACGACGCTTTCCGGCTGGCTTTCCGACCGCTTCAATGCGCGCGTGCTGCTGTTCTGGTACTACGGCCTGCGCGGACTGTCGCTGATCTATCTGCCGTATGCGTTCGGCATCGATTTCTTCGGTCTGCCGCTGTTCGCCGTGTTCTACGGTCTCGACTGGATCGCCACCGTGCCGCCGACCGTGCGTCTCGCCACCGATGTCTACGGCAAGGAATCGGCGCCGATCGTGTTCGGCTGGGTCGTCGCGGGCCACCAGCTCGGCGCGGCGTTCGCGGCGCTCGGCGGCGGCATGCTGCGTTCGAGCCTCGGCAGCTACACCGTCGCGACGATGATCTCGGGCGGACTGTGCCTCGTCGCGGCCGTCACGGTGCTGCGCATCAATCGCGCGGGCCGGTCGATGGGCGTCGCCGCCACCTGAGGTCCTGCACGCGCGCGCGAGCTTGTTTATCCTTGTCGCCTTGAACGGCGCGCATTCTTGCCGATGCGCGCCGTTCTTCTTTCATCAAGCCAACCAGGACCGAACATGAGCAAAAAGCCCGCGCCCGCCGATGTCGACATCCATGAACTGATCGCCGGCCGCTGGAGTCCGCGCGCCTTCTCCGATGCGCCGATCGAGCGCGCGCAGTTGCATCGCCTGCTCGAAGCGGCGCGCTGGGCGCCTTCGTCGAACAATCTGCAGCCGTGGCGCTTCATCGCGTTCGATCGTCGGCGCGACGAAGCCGCGTTCAAGCGCGCGTTCGACACGCTCGCGCCGTCGAACCAGAAATGGAACGTGAGCGTGCCGCTGCTCGTGTGCGTGACGGCCTCGACACTGACGCCGAAGGGCGACACGAACCGCACCGCGACTTACGACACCGGCGCGGCCGCGATGGCGCTCGTGCTTCAGGCGCACGCGCTGGGACTGGCGACGCATCAGATGGGCGGTTTCGATCGCGAAGCCTTCCGCCAGGCGTTCTCCGTTCCCGCCGATGTCGACATCATCGCGATGATCGCGATCGGTCATCATGGCGACGCCAGCCAGCTCGACGAAACGCTGCGCGAGCGCGAGGCGGCGCCGCGCGCGCGTAAATCGCTGGGCGAGACGGCTTTCGAAGGCGCGTGGGACAAGGCGTTCAAGTAATTGCGCTCAATGCTCGTCCGCCGCCGAAAGCGGACGAGCGACCTCTTCGAGCGATTTGCGCTCCGCCGCGACGCCCCAGATTCCGGCGACGACCGCTGCCGCGAGCATGAGCAGCGAGCCGATCAGATATCCGACGAACACAGCGCCGCGCTCGTGGGTGTCGATCAGTTGCCCGAAAAGCGTCGGCCCGACGATGCCGCCGAGCGCAGTGCCGAACGCGTAGAACACCGCGATGGCGAGCGCGCGGATCTCCAGCGGGAACGTTTCGCTCACCGTCAGATATGCCGAGCTGGCTGCCGCCGACGCGAAAAAGAAAATCACCATCCACGCGATGGTCTGCGTCGTCACAGTCAGCATGCCCTGCATGAACATCCAGCCACTGACGGTCAGCAGCACGCCCGACATCGCATAAGTGAAGGCGATCATCCGGCGCCGGCCGAGCACGTCGAAAAGCTTGCCGAGCAGCACGGGACCGAGGAAATTTCCGGCAGCGAACGGCAGCACATACCAGCCGATGTGATCGCCCGGCACGTGATAGAAATCGGTGAGCACGAGCGCGTAGGTGAAGAAAATCGCGTTATAGAAGAACGCCTGCGCCGTCATCAGCATCAGTCCGACGAGCGAACGGCTGCGATGCGCCTTGAACAGCGTATGCACGACCTCGCGGATTGGCGTTTCCTCCCGCGCGTGCAGACGCAGCGAATTCACGGGCGTGTCGGGAATCTCGACGCCGTGCTGCCGGAAATGCGCCTCGATCTCCTCGACGACCCGTTTCGCTTCTTCTGCGCGATTGTGCGTGATCAGCCATCGCGGACTTTCCGGCACCCACATCCGCATGAAGAGAATCGTGAGTCCGAGCGCCGCGCCGATCAGGAAGCACGCGCGCCAACCCCAATCGGGCGGCAGCAGGGCGGGATCGAGCAGCACGATCGAACCTGCCGCGCCGATGCCCGCGCCGACCCAGAACGTGCCGTTGATCGCGAGATCGGTCCAGCCGCGCAGGCGGGCGGGCGTGAATTCCTGAATCGTCGAATTGATCGCGGTGTATTCGCCGCCTATTCCCGCGCCTGTCAGGAATCGAAACAGCACGAAGGTCGCGAGATTCCACGAAAACGCGGTGGCGGCGGTCGCGGCCACGTAGAGAAAAAGGGTGATGAAAAACAGCTTGCGTCGGCCGAGCCGGTCCGTGAGCCAGCCGAAGCCGAGCGCGCCGAGCACCGCGCCCGCGATATACGCACTGCCCGCGATGCCGACATCGGCGTTCGAAAACCGCAGCGCCGGGCTCGACTTGAGCGCGCTCGCGACCGAGCCCGCGAGCGTCACCTCGAGACCGTCGAGCAGCCATGTAATGCCGAGCGCGAGCACGATCAGCGTGTGAAAGCGCCCCCACGGCAGACGATCGAGCCGTCCGGGCAAGTCCGTTTCGATGATGCCCGGATGATCGGTGACTTGATCGCTCAAACGAATCTCCTGTTGCGCGGCGGTTTCGTTCATGCCTGGAAGGCGTGCATTTCACAGCGGCAAGCGGCGTTTCGCACGCGAAAAAGTGAACAAATTGCCTTAAGGCGAGCAAATTGCATTCCGTTTTCGTCGAATAAACCTATTGGTTTAAAATTATCCAAAATGCGGTTGATGCGCCTTCCGGAACGTGATAAAAACGCCGTCCATGTTTGAATGCGGCGTCCGTCACGACGTCGCCGATGCCCATGACTTATTGCGCGATCGATTTCGGCACGTCGAACTCCGCGGTGGCTCTCCCTGACGGCTTGTCGATCCGGCTGGCGCCCGTCGAAGGGGAGGCGACCACGTTGCCTACCGCCGTTTTCTTCAATACCGACGAGAATAACCAGTCCTACGGCCGCGCGGCGCTCGAGGCGTACATCGACGGCTTCGATGGCCGCCTGATGCGCTCGATGAAGAGCATTCTCGGCTCGCCGCTCGCGGACAACAGCACCGACCTCGGCGATGGCTCCGCGATCAAGTACACGGACGTCATCACGCTCTTTCTGCAGCATTTGAAGCAGAAGGCGCAGGCGATCGCCGCCGAGCCGCTCACGCGCGCGGTGCTGGGCCGCCCGGTGTTTTTCGTCGACGACGATCCGCGCGCGGACCACCTGGCGCAAAAGCAGCTCGAAGCGTGCGCGCATGCGATCGGCTTGCGTGAGATCCACTTCCAGTACGAGCCGATCGCCGCAGCCTTCGACTACGAAGCCGGCCTGACGCAAGAAGGCCTCGTTCTGGTGGCGGATATCGGCGGCGGCACGTCGGACTTTTCGCTCGTGCGCGTCGGGCCGGAGCGTGCGCGCCATCTGGAGCGCAAGGGCGATGTGCTCGCGCATCATGGCGTTCACGTCGCCGGGACGGACTTCGACCGGCGCGTCGAACTTGCGACCGTGCTGCGCGAACTCGGCTACCAATCGCTCGATCCGAAAGGGCGCGAAGTGCCAAGCCCGGTGTATTTCGACCTCGCGACCTGGCATCTGATCAACACGGTGTACACGCCCAGGCGCGTGGGCGAATTGCAACTGATGCGCCATCTCTACACCGATGTGCGTCATCACGACCGCCTGATGCGCGTCGTCGATCGCCGGCTCGGGCACGCGCTGACCGCGCATGCCGAAGAAGCGAAGATCGATGTCGCCGCGGGCGGCACGACCGAGATCGACATGGAAGAGGTGGAAGAAGCGCTGCGCGTCGCATTCGACGAGGCGCAACTTATTGCAGCCGGCGCGGATGAGACGCGGCGCATCGTCGAGGCGGCGCAGGAAACGCTGAAGCGGGCGGGCGTCGCTCCCGCGGACGTCGGCGCAATCTATTTCACCGGCGGCACGACGGGACTGAGATTCCTGTCGGAAGCGTTGTCGGCGGCTTTTCCCGGCGCGCGGCCGGTATTCGGTGACCGCCTCGCCAGTGTGGCGAAGGGACTCGGGATCTACGCGCAACGTGTCTTCGTGTGACGCCGGATTGCTGATCGCATCCGGAAAACAAAAAACCCCGCCGAAGCGGGGTTTTCTGTACGAATTCTAGCGGGTCTTAGACCGGCTTGATGTTCGCGGCTTGCTTGCCCTTCGGGCCAGTCTTCACTTCGTAGGAAACCTTTTGGTTTTCCTGAAGCGTCTTGAAGCCTTCGATGCGGATTTCCGAGAAGTGCGCGAACAGATCTTCGCCGCCGCCATCCGGAGTGATGAAGCCAAAGCCCTTTGCGTCATTGAACCACTTGACGGTACCGGTTTCCATGTTACTTGTTCCAAAAAAATGATGAATAAGGCCGAAGCCCAGGGGTGCGGAAAATCAAGGAAGGGGCAATGGGACCAACCGGAGTACCGTGATGGCGAACTCGAAAGAACCAATTCACTCGCCACTTGAAATCCTGCAAGAAGGTTTATACGGCGAAACCATTTCGCGGTCAATTAATATCCGACTAGTCTGAGGGGATTTTTTTGAGACGCGTAACGAAACCTTACAAGACTTGCAATTACGGACACGATCACCTCGAAAAACACAATATTGAGGCAAATTTTCTTTCCAGTCTGCACCGCATTCGAAAGGTGCAACCGTTAAACTACGCGCCTTTTAGAGGGTTGCACCTGGCATCGCCCGATCGCCGGGAACGTTCCTCGCATCCCTCGGCGAGCGCGGCTTCGTCGGCCGCGAGCGATGCGCGTGCAGCGCGAGACACTGGAGAGAGATTTGAAGAGTTCGATACAGAGAAATATCGGTCCGATGGCGCTACTGCTGACCGGCCTCGGGTCCATCATCGGTTCAGGCTGGCTATTCGGGGCGTGGAAGGCCGCCAAGATCGCCGGGCCAGCCGCGATCGTCGCTTGGGTGATCGGCGCCGTCGTCATTCTGGCAATCGCGCTGACTTACGCGGAACTCGGCGCAATGTTCCCCGAGTCCGGCGGAATGGTGCGCTACGCGCGTTACTCGCACGGTGCGCTCGTCGGGTTCATCAGCGCGTGGGCGAACTGGATCGCGATCGTGTCGGTGATTCCGATCGAAGCCGAAGCGTCCATTCAATATATGAGCACCTGGCCGTACGACTGGGCGCACGCGCTCTTCGTCAACGAGTCGCTCACCCCGATGGGCCTCGTGTTGTCGGCGCTGCTCGTGATCGTCTATTTCATGCTGAATTATTGGGGCGTGAAGGTGTTCGCGCGTGCGAATTCCGCGATCACGATCTTCAAGTTCCTGATTCCGGGCGCGACCATCGCGGGCCTCATCTTCACCGGATTTCACTCGGAAAACCTCGGCACCGCGTCGAGTTTCGCACCGTACGGCTGGCCGGCCGTGTTGACCGCGGTGGCGACGAGCGGCATCGTGTTCAGCTTCAACGGCTTTCAGAGCCCGGTGAACCTCGCCGGCGAGGCGCGTCATCCGGCGCGCAGCGTGCCGTTTGCCGTGATCGGATCGATTCTGCTCGCGCTCGTGATCTACGTGCTGCTGCAAATCGCGTATATCGGCGCGGTGAGTCCTGGCGACGTCGCGAAGGGCTGGTCGCACTTCAATTTCGCGTCGCCGTTTGCGGAACTGGCGCTCGCGCTGAACATGAACTGGCTCGCGATCCTGCTGTACGTCGATGCGTTCGTCAGCCCGAGCGGCACCGGCACAACCTACATGGCGACGACCACGCGCATGATCTACGCGATGCAGCGCAATAACACGATGCCGAAGATTTTTGGCGTCGTGCATCCGTTCTACGGTGTGCCGCGTCCGGCGATGTGGTTCAACCTGCTCGTCGCGTTCATCTTCCTGTTCTTCTTCCGCGGCTGGAGTTCGCTCGCGGCGGTGATTTCGGTCGCGACTGTCATCTCCTATCTCACTGGCCCCGTCAGCCTGATGGCGCTGCGCCGCGCGGCCACCGATCTCGATCGCCCGCTCAAGCTGCCGATGATGGGCGCGATCGCGCCGTTCGCGTTCGTGTGCGCGTCGCTCGTGCTGTTTTGGGCGAAGTGGCCGCTGACCGGCGAAATCATCCTGCTGATGGTCGTCGCGCTTCCTGTCTACTTTTACTTTCAGGGCAAGACGGGTTTCGAGGGCTGGGGCCGCGATCTGAAGGCCGCGTGGTGGCTGGTGGCCTATTTGCCGTCGATGGCGGTGATGTCGCTGATCGGCAGCAAGGACTTCGGCGGAAACGGTTTGCTGCCGTACGGCTGGGACATGGCGGCGGTCGCCGTGCTCGCGCTGATTTTCTACTACTGGGGCGTGCACACCGGCTATCGCACGACCTATCTCGACGAACGCGAAAGCCGCGACGACATTCTTCACGAAGTCGGCGCCTGAGCGCTTCGGTTCGACGGCCAGGAGCCCGCTTGAGCGATCAGGCGGGCTTTTTTGCGATCAATCGTCGGTGAAGACGTAGTTGGTCATCGCAAGCGCGCGCTGGAACGTGCCGAGCGACTGGATGCCGAGCCGATAGTCATCCGCCGCCGCGCCGAGCGCACCGAATACCGGCAGCAGATGTTCATCGGTCGGATGCATCAGCGCGGCATGCGGCGCACGAGCGCGATAGTCGAGCAGGGCGTCGATGTCGCGCTCGGCCATGCGGCCCTCGAACCAGTCGGTGAATTCGGTCACGCGCGGATCGGCGTCTTCCGGGCGCGCGCTGAAATCGGCCATGCGCAGATTGTGCGTGATCTGCCCGGAACCCACGATCATCACGCCGTCATCGCGCAAATCGCGCAATGCGCGTCCGACGCGGAAGTGATGCGCGGCATCGAGCTGCGGTTGGATCGAAAGCTGCGCGACGGGCACGTCGGCATCCGGAAACATCAGGAGCATCGGCACCCATGCGCCGTGATCGAGTCCGTGGTCCGTCGTCGCGGCGGGAATCCCTTGCGCACCGAGCAGCGCGGCGGCGCGTTTCGCGAGATCGGGCGCGCCGGGCGCCGGATAGCGAAGTTCATAGAGCGCGCGCGGAAAGCCGTAGAAGTCGTGGATCGTTTCGGGGCGTTCGGACGTGCTCGCGACTGGCTGGCCAGTGCCCCAATGGGCGGACAGCACCAAAATGGCGCGCGGACGCGGCAGCGATTTTCCGAGCGACGCGAATTCGGATGACGGCATCGACGGATCGATCGGCAGCGTCGGTGCGCCGTGGGAAATGAAGACGGTAGGCAATCGGCTCATGGCAGCAAAAATTCCGTGGGATCTGCCATCAATGTAGTGCCGTCGGCCGGGTTGATAAATGGGCGAGCCGGCAACCAATTGTGTCGCCGCCGTTGTCAATCACCGGATGTCAGTCCGTTTCGCCGCGCAGACCTTGCCAGGCGGACGCAACCGGTTGCCCGAATCCAAATAGATCGATGACGCGCGCGACGGTGTGATCGACCATTTCGTCGATGGTCGCGGGCTTCTGGTAGAACGCGGGCAAAGGCGGAAAGATCACGCCGCCCATTTCGGTGACGGCCGTCATATTGCGCAGATGCGCGAGATTGAAGGGCGTTTCGCGCACGAGCAGCACAAGACGCCGGCGCTCTTTCAGCACGACATCGGCGGCGCGCGTGATGAGGTTGTCGGACAGACCGTGCGCGATGCTCGCGAGCGTGCGCATCGAGCAGGGCGCGACGACCATGCCGTCGGTCGCGAAAGAACCCGACGCGATGGTCGCGCCGACATCGCGCACGCTATGAACGACGTCGGCGAGTGCGTGAACCGCGGTTTTGTCGAGATCGAGTTCGTGCTGAATATTGAGCCAGCCGGCGCTGGAGACGAGCAGATGTGTTTCGACGCCGGAGAGGCGGCGTAGCGTCTCGAGCAGACGCACGCCGTAGATGGCGCCCGTTGCGCCGGTAATCGCGACGATGAGCCGTCGTTTTGCAGCAGCGGGCGCGCTCACTTGCAGAGCACTTAGGCGGCGGCGAAAAGCTGCTGCAGTTCGCCCGATTGATACATCTCCATCATGATGTCCGAGCCGCCGATGAACTCACCCTTCACGTAGAGTTGCGGAATGGTCGGCCAGTTGGAGAATTCCTTGATGCCCTGGCGGATCTCGTCGTCTTCGAGGACGTTCACGGTCATGATCTGATCGACACCGCATGCCTTGAGCACTTGAATCGCACGGCCGGAGAAGCCGCACATCGGGAATTGCGCCGTGCCCTTCATGAAGAGGACGACCGCGTTTTGATCGACGATTTGTTTGATGCGTTCTTGCGTATCCATGGCGTTCCTGCGCTTGAATGTCGTTGGAGGCTGATGGTTGAAATGATAGCGGATTTCGCTGTCCCGGGCTGACGACGGCATTGTGCTCAGGCCGTGAACACTCCGCCCGAGCAGCGTTCGATGCCGGCGAGATCGCGCATCGAGCGTACGTCCGTGAAGCCGCGCGCCTCCAGCAACGCGCGCACGGATGCCGCCTGATCATAGCCATGCTCCAGCCAGAGCGCGCCGTTGTTTGCGAGCAGAAACGGCGCTGTCTCGATGATCGTGCGGATCGCGGATGAACCGTCGGCGTCGTCGGTGAGTGCGCCGCGCGGTTCGAAGCGCAGGTCGCCCTGCTCCAGATGCGGGTCATCGCTGGCGATGTACGGCGGATTGCTGACGATCGCTTCGAACAGCAGCGACGGATCGATGTTCGCGGTCCAGTCGCTTTCGATGAAAGCCAGCGGGCCGCCTGCGCGCTTTGCGTCCAGCAGACGTCGCGCATTGCCGCGCGCGACATCGAGCGCTTCGATCGACCGATCCACGGCCCACACGCGCGCATCGTGACGCGCATGCCCGATCGATACCGCGATCGCGCCGGTTCCCGTGCCGAGATCCAGCACGCGCGGGTTGGCGGCATCGGCGATGGCTTCGAGCGCGAGTTCCACGAGCAATTCGGTTTCCGGCCGCGGGATCAGCACGTCCGGCGTCACGCTGAATTCGAGGCCGAAGAATTCTCGCGTGCCGGTCAGTTGCGCGATCGGCTCGCCCTTCAGACGTCGCGCGGCAAGCGCTTCGAAACGCGCGACGGCATCCTGCGGCAGCACTTCACGATCGCGCGTGATGAGCTCCGTGCGCCGCCAGCCGAGCACATGCATCAACAGGACGCGTGCTTCGAGTTGCGGCAGCGCGCACGCCCGCAACAATGCGGCGGCATCGCTCACTCCGATTCTCCGAGCGCCGCGAGCTGCTCCGCCTGATGCTCGGATACGAGCGCGCCGATCAGTTCATCGAGATCGCCGTCCATGATGTATTCGAGCTTGTACAGCGTCAGGTTGATGCGGTGATCCGTCATGCGCCCCTGCGGAAAGTTGTAGGTGCGGATGCGCTCGGAACGGTCGCCCGAGCCGATCAGGCTCTTGCGCGTCGCGGCTTCCTTCGCGTGCTGCTCGTGGTACTGCTTGTCCTTGATGCGCGCGGCGAGCACCTTCAGCGCGCGATCCTTGTTTTTGTGCTGGGAACGATCGTCCTGACATTCGACGACGATGCCCGTGGGCAAGTGCGTGACGCGCACGGCCGAATCGGTCTTGTTGATATGCTGCCCGCCCGCGCCGGATGCCCGGAACGTGTCGATGCGCAAATCGGCCGGATTGATCACGACTTCGCTGATTTCATCGGCTTCCGGCATTACCGCGACCGTGCACGCGGACGTGTGGATGCGCCCTTGTGTTTCCGTCGCCGGAACCCGTTGTACGCGATGCCCGCCCGATTCGAACTTGAGCCGCGAATAGGCGCCTTGCCCCGCGATGCGCACGATCACTTCCTTGTAGCCGCCGAGATCGGACACGCTTTCCGACATCGTCTCGGCGGTCCAGCGATTGCGCTCCGCGTAACGCAGATACATGCGCAGCAAATCGCCCGCGAACAGCGCGGATTCGTCGCCGCCCGTGCCTGCGCGAATTTCGATGAAGATGTTGCGATCGTCGTTCGGATCCTTCGGCAACAGCATCGTTTGCAAGTCCCCTTCGATCTTCGTCATGCGCTCGCGCGCCTCGCCGATTTCCTCTTCGGCGAAATCACGCATCGACGGATCGGAGAGCAGGTCCTGCGCGGTGGCTTCGTCGGTCAGAGCCTGACGCCAGAGCGCGTATTGATCGACGATCGGGCTGATTTCCGCGTGTTCGCGCGTGAGTTTCCGATATTGGTCCATATCGGCGGTCACATCTTCGCGGCTCAACAGTTCGTTGAGATCGACCTGCCGTTTTGCAAGCTGGTCGAGCTTGCTTTGCATGCTCGTTTTCATCGGACGGAAATGACGCGGTCAGCGCCAGGAAATACTGCTGTCGGGGAAGCCGCCGCGCGAGCCGCGCGGAGCCTTTGAGAATAGCAAAGAGAAGGCCGCTAACGTTCCGACGAATCGGACGACGAGCCGTGCCGGTAAAAGCCACTCATCAGGTCGATGAGCTGGCCGCGCTCCTCGCTGCTCGCGCGATTGAGCGCGTGCGTGGGACCGTGAATCAGCTTGTTCGTAAGCGATTGCGACAGTGCTTCGAGCACGGCGGCGGGATCGTCGCCGCGCGCGAGCATCTTGCGCGCGCGCTCGACCTCGGCGCGGCGCAGCGCGTCCGCCTGCGTGTGCATGTGGCGGATGACCGGCACGATGCTGCGCGCATCGAGCCACTGCATGAAATTCGCGACGCGCGTCTCGATGATCGACTCGGCCTGCGCGACCGCCGCCTGACGCGACGCGTTGCCTTCGCGCACGATCGCGCCGAGATCGTCGACGGTGTAGAGAAACACGTCGTGCAGATTGCCGACTTCCGGCTCGATGTCGCGCGGCACGGCGAGATCGACCATGAAGATCGGCCGATGGCGGCGCGCGCGCACCGCACGCTCGACCGCGCCGAGACCGATGATCGGCAACGTGGACGCGGTGCAGGACACGATGATGTCGAACTCATGCATGCGCGCCGGCAGTTCGGAAAGCGGAATCGCGCGGCCGTTGAAGCGGCCGGCGAGCTTCTCGCCGCGTTCGGCCGTGCGGTTCGCGACGACCAGTTCGCGCGGATTTTGCGCGGCGAAATGGGTCGCGCAGAGTTCGATCATTTCGCCTGCGCCGATGAACAGCACGCGCTGGCTGGAAATATTCTCGAAGATGCGCTGCGCGAGGCGCACGGCGGCCGCAGCCATTGACACCGACTGCGCGCCGATTTCCGTCGTCGTGCGCACTTCCTTCGCGACGGCGAAGGTGCGCTGGAACAACTGGTTGAGATAGGTGCCGAGCGCGCCGGCTTCGGACGCGGTGCGCACCGCATCCTTCATTTGTCCGACGATTTGCGTTTCGCCGAGCACCATCGAATCCAGCCCCGATGCGACACGGAACGCGTGACGCACGGCTTCCGACTGCGGCAGCGCGTAGACGTGCGGCGCGAGTTCGGGAACCGGGATGCTGTGATACTTCGAGAGCCACTGGAGCGCGGCCTCACGGGCGGCGGAGTCGTCGGTGGCGCAGTAGAGCTCGGTGCGGTTGCAGGTCGAGAGGATCGCCGCTTCGGGCGACACCTTCGCGAGCGGGCCCAGCCAGATGTCCTTCAGCGCCCCTAGCGCGGGCTTCAACTGTTCGAGCGGAAACGCCACGCGTTCGCGCAGAGCGACAGGCGCAGTGTGGTGGTTGATTCCGATCGTGAGGAGCTGCATTGTTTTGGACTGATGCTTTGGGCCTAAGCCGATGGCCTTTCAGATAGCCCAATATTATAGCCTTTTGCGTATTTCTTCATTTATAGGTGGCATTTGGGGTGCGACCAGCCCGGAAACGGCGCAAACCTCCGCGCGACGTGGCATAGCTGCCGTTCGCCAGGGTTGCGTGTGACAGAAGGCCGCGCCGCTCAGCCGAAATATTTCGACAACTCGAGCGCCCGCGCTTGCAGAGCCTCGATGGGAAGATCTCCCGTTCGAAACGCCTGTTGCCGATTCTTTGCGCAATGTTCCTCCTCGAGAATTTCGATACGAGAGGCCGAGTCGTGATTCAGATGGAACAGCGACGAATTCGGGCCCGCGAGCGAATGCCAGCGCGCGCCGAGCCGGGTGGCGCGAAGAAACAAATCGTCGTCCTCGCCGCCCCAACCGATGAAGCTCGGATCCAGGCCGCCGATACGAACGAACACCGCGCGCTTGAACAGATTGATTGCGCCCGGCGTATTGAGGTACAGCATATTCATATCGTCCGGCAAATCACCTTCCATGAATGGGGCGAATTCGTCGAAATTTCCAGACTCGACGAACGACTTGCGCCGGCCGCCTGAAACATTCAATACGCGAGAAAAAGGACAGAGCACGTCGCTACCATCCCTGTCCATCAGGGCATCGACCGCCAATTTCATCATGTCGGGATTGGCAATCATGTCCGCATCGTGCAGGCAGATAATCGGGCTTTTCGCCATGAGCGCGCCGAGATTGACGAGTTTCGCTCTCGAAAAAGGGCCGGTGTCATGCACGAACAAGTGCCGGATTCTCGGATTGCCGAATTCCGTCCAACTGAACGTGGGCACGGCGTCAGCCTCGATCAGCCAGAGTTGATAGTCCGAATAGGTGCGGTCGAGATGACGCAGAACGCCGCGCAGATTGTCGCGCCGCTCCTGGCTGGAACCGCGATACGTGATGATCAGTTCGAGTCCGCGCAGCGAAATCAGATTGGTTTCGGGCATTTTGAAATCGATATCCTTGAAATCGCCATCGAGAGCACGATTAACGAAACAGGCAAAAGCGTGTAGCCGAAGTTCGCTTTTTGCGGCGATTATTACGATCGCGCCGAGAAGACGAAAAAAGGCCGATATTCCAGAAATCATAGCAGTGGAATACCGCGCTGGAATTCGGAGAATTCATAGAATCATCTCAGCGTGAAAGCCACTTTCCGTTGGCTTTCGCGAGTTCCGGGCTGAGCTCTTTCAGAGCCTTGCGCTCGCAGAATCAGGCCCCTAAACTCAACCGCTACGTCCCGTCGAGAATTGCCGAAGCCATGCCCATTCCCCGAAATGCCCCAATTTCCCAGAAACAGGCTTTGGCGGAGTCCTGTCGCTGATGGGCTGGACCGGACTGATTTTCCTCGGCGCGGTCATCGGCGCGACGGGTTGGTGGCTGCATCCGCTGCGGCGTGCGGGGCGTGTCGCGCGCGGTCCGGCGGGATATATCTGGACGGCCATCGCCGCTGGCATACTGGCGACGATCATCGCGCGCATGCTCGGCAATATCGTCGACGTGTACCACGACGGCGATACGCTCGAATGGCTGGCTTGCGCGGTCTTCGCGCTGCTCGTAGTGACCACGACGGTCGGGCTGGCGGCGCGCCGCTGATCTCTTTTTCTGGCGCGCAGCGGGCGATCCTCGCCACGCGTCGTGCTCTTCGCGCCCCACGCGGGCTTTCAAGCAGGTGACTTCATGAACGATCGCATTGCAGATTCAGCCATTCCGGAGCCCGCGATGTTCGCGCGGCGCATCGAGTCGTTGCGCGGCCAGATGGCGCTCGAAAAGCTCGCCGCCGTGCTCATTCCGTCGGCGGATCCGCATCTTTCCGAATATCTGCCCGAGCGCTGGCAGGGGCGGCAATGGCTCTCGGGCTTCACGGGTTCGGTCGGCACGCTCGTGGTGACGGCGGATTTCGCGGGTGTCTGGGTCGACAGCCGTTACTGGACGCAGGCCGAAACGCAACTCGCGGGCACCGGCATTGTGCTCATGAAGATGATGGGCGGCCAGCAGACCGCGCCGCACGTCGAATGGCTCGCGGAGCACGTGGCGACGGGTGCGACCGTCGCGGTCGACGGCAGCGTGCTCGGCGTCGCGGCGGCGCGCGCGTTGTCCGATGCGCTCACCGCGCGCGGTATCGTGCTGCGCACCGATCTCGACCTGCTGGATTCCGTGTGGCCTGCGCGCCCGGGTTTGCCCGACGCGCCCGTCTACGAACATGCCGCGCCGCATGCGAGCGTCGCGCGCGCGGACAAGCTCGCGCAAATGCGCGACACGATGCGCGCGAAGGGCGCGCAATGGCACTTCGTTTCCACGCTCGATGACCTCGCGTGGATTTTCAATCTGCGTGGCGGCGACGTGAGCTATAACCCGGTTTTCGTCGCGCACGCGCTGATCGGTCTCGATGGCGCGACGATCTTCGTCGCCGACGGCAAGGTTCCGGCCGCGCTCGTCGAATCGCTTGCACGCGACGGCGTGCGCGTCGCGCCCTATGCCGCCGCGCCCGAATCGCTCGCGTCGCTGCCCGCCGGCTCGACGCTGCTGATCGATCCGCGCCGTATCACGCACGGCCTGCTCGAGCGAGTGCCTGCGACGGTGACGATCGTCGAGGCGGTGAATCCATCGACGTTCGCCAAGTCGCGCAAGACCGCGGCTGAAGCGGAGCACATCCGCGCGACGATGGAGCAGGACGGCGCCGCGCTCGCCGAATTCTTCGCGTGGTTCGAAGAGGCGCTCGGGCGCGAGCGCATCACCGAACTGACCATCGACGAGAAGCTGACCGCCGCGCGCGCGCGCCGGCCGGGCTTCGTCACGTTGAGCTTCGGCACGATCGCCGGTTTCAACGCGAACGGCGCGATGCCGCACTACCGCGCGACCGAGGCGTCGCACGCGGTGATCGAAGGCAACGGCCTGCTGCTGATCGATTCGGGCGGCCAATATCTGAGCGGCACGACGGACATCACGCGCGTGGTGCCGATCGGCGTGATCACGGCGGAGCACAAGCGCGATTTCACCGTCGTGCTGAAGGGCACGATGGCGCTCTCCCGCGCTCGCTTTCCGCGCGGCATTCGCTCTCCGATGCTCGATTCGATCGCGCGTGCGCCGATCTGGGAAGCGGGCGCGGATTACGGCCACGGCACGGGGCACGGCGTCGGCTACTTCCTGAACGTCCACGAAGGCCCGCAGGTGATTTCGCACTATGCGCCCGCCGAATCGTGGACAGCGATGGAAGAGGGCATGATCACGTCGATCGAGCCGGGGATTTATCGGCCGGGCAAGTGGGGCATCCGCATCGAGAATCTCGTGATGAATCAGGCGGCGGGCAAGACCGAATTCGGCGATTTCCTCGAATTCGAAACGCTGACGTTGTGCCCGATCGATACCCGCTGCATCGACTTGTCGCTGTTGCGCGAGGACGAGCGCGCCTGGCTCAACGCGTATCACGAGACGGTGCGTCGCCGGGTGTCGCCGCATGTGTCGGGCAAGGCGCTGGCGTGGCTCGAAGCGCGAACGAAGGCGATTTGATCCCCGGGAGCCGCGAACAATGACCATCAAGGCAGTCGTATTCGATTTCGGCGGCGTGCTGATCGACTGGAATCGCGAGTATCTCTACAAGCATCTGATTCCGGACGAAACCGAGCGGCGCTGGTTTCTCGACAACGTCTGCAAGATGGATTGGGTCGTGCAGCAGGACGGCGGGCAGACGATCGAGGAAGGCACCGCCGAGCTGATCGCGGTCTATCCCGAGCACGAAACGCTGATCCGCGCGTTCTACGCCCGCTGGCCGGAAATGGTGTCGGGCGTGCTGGAAGCGGGCGTCGCGCTCGTCGACCGGCTGGAGGCAGCGGGCGTGCCGCTTTTCGGCCTCACGAACTGGTCGGCCGAGACGTTTCCCTACGCGTGGGAGCGCTTCGGCGTGCTGCGGAAGTTTCGCGAGATCGTCGTGTCGGGGCGCGTCGGTCTCGTGAAGCCCGATCCGCAAATTTTCGGCTTGATGCGCGCGGAAATCGAACGGCATCTGCCGGGCATCCGGCCGAACGAGCTCGTGTTCATTGACGATAACCTCAACAATGCGCAAGCCGCGACCGCGCTCGGCTGGCACGGCGTGCACTACACCGGCGCGCTCGACACCGAATCGAAGCTGCGCGCGCTGAATCTGCCGCTCTGACGCATCGAAGGCGACGCGCTACTGCCCCAGCAGGTTCTTCAGCGCGTTGCCGATTCCCCGCACCGTATCGCCCGCGCCGCGCACGACGCCTTCCGCGCTCACGCCGAGCGCCTTCGCGAAGCCCGCCGCAAGCTTCTTCGAGAGGCTTTCGCTCAGCGAAAACTTGGGATCGCGCAGGTCGCCGTCGAGCACGAAATCGAGCTTGATCTGCTCCTTGCGGTCCTTCAGTGCGGCGATCGCGGCCTTGGTGGGGATCGAGAGGAACGTGTCGAGCGCGTTGCCGGTATCGCTGATCTGCAGGTGATTCAGCGACAACGTTCCGGGCGCGTGGATGCGGTAATTCTTCACGGTCGCATCGATCGTCATGTCGATGGTGCCGCCCGTCACCGCCGCTTTCGCGCCCGCCTTCTTCAGCAGATAAGGATCGAGCGTCGCGACGTCGACGTTGCGCAGCGTCGCGCGCGTCTGCGAATCCTTGTTCGCGATGATCATCCAGCCGCTCCACGTGACGTTGCCAGTGTGCGACGGGCCTTTGATGGAGCCGGTCATCGAGAGCTCGGTGCGGTCGGTGAGCGCGGGCAGATGAATATGATCGACGGTGGCGCGCGCGTCGCCGATCAGCACGCGATAGGGCGGGTCCTGCACGGAGCTGTCGAAGAACTCCATCGCGCCGCGCTCGAACGACACGCGATCGATGAGCTTTTCCTCTCGCGCGTGTTCCTCGCGCTCCTTGCTGTCGGGGCTGGCGTCGGCTTCACGCGCGGTTTCCTTGAGGCCCGGCAGGATGCGCACGCGGCCGTCGGCGGAGCGCGCGATCGACAGATAGTAGTTGTCGACGCTGACGCTGCGCAGATGAATCGGCTTCGAGATGAGCGAATGCATGTCGACGTCGAGCACGATGCGCTCGGCGCGCATCGCGTCGCTGGCGGGCCAGTCTTTCGGTCCGCGAAGGCGCACGCGCGAGAGCGTGACGTGGCCGAAGCCGACGTCGATTTCCTCGACCGTTCCGTTCGGGCCGAGCGTCTCGAGGATGCGCTCCTTCATCTGATGCACGACGAAAAGCCAGCCGCCGATCACCAGGACGACGAGCGCCACGACGATCCCGATTGCCCAAAGCGCTCCCCGCTGCGCGCTCGATCCCGCCATCTGCGTGTGTCTCCCGTGCCGGCTTATTGAATACGCCGCTCGAAAAAGAAAGTGGCGACTGCGTCGTACACAGTCGCCACTTTTGTGCCTGATGTCGGTGCGCGCGCCCGCATAGGCTCTTTTGTCAGACGTTAGCGCGTGATCGGCTTGTAGCGCAGACGTTTCGGTTTCGCGGCTTCTTCGCCCAGGCGCTTGCGCTTGTCGGCCTCGTATTCCTGATAGTTGCCGTCGAAGAATTCGACATGCGAATCGCCTTCGAAGGCGAGGATGTGCGTGGCGATCCGGTCGAGGAACCAGCGATCGTGCGAGATCACCATCACCGAGCCGGCGAATTCGAGCAGCGCGTCTTCGAGCGCGCGCAGCGTTTCGACGTCGAGGTCGTTCGACGGTTCGTCGAGCAGCAGCATGTTGCCGCCCGCGATGAGCGTCTTCGCCAGATGCAGACGCCCGCGCTCGCCGCCCGACAGATTGCCGACGAGTTTCTGCTGGTCGCTGCCCTTGAAGTTGAAGCGGCCGATATACGCGCGCGACGGCGTTTCGTACTTGCCGACCGTGAGGACGTCCGCGCCGCCGGAGATTTCCTCGAACACGGTTTTATCGGCTGCGAGCGCATCGCGGCTCTGATCGACGTACGCGAGCTTGACCGTCGGTCCCTTGACGATTTCGCCCGAATCCGGCTGTTCCTTGCCGGTCAGCATGCGGAAGAGCGTCGATTTGCCCGCGCCGTTCGGCCCGATGATGCCGACGATCGCGCCCGCCGGAATCTTCATGTTCAAATTGTCGACGAGCAGACGGTCGCCGTACGCCTTGCTGACATTCTTGAACTCGATGACTTCATTGCCGAGCCGATCGCCGACCGGGATGAAGATTTCCTGCGTTTCGTTGCGCTTCTGATATTCCTGGCTGTTGAGTTCCTCGAATCGCGCGATACGCGCTTTCGATTTCGCCTGACGGCCCTTCGGGTTCTGGCGGACCCATTCGAGTTCTTTCTTGATCGCCTTCTGGCGCGCGGATTCGCTGGCTTCTTCCTGCTTCAGGCGGTCTTCCTTCTGATCGAGCCAGCTCGAGTAATTGCCCTTCCACGGAATGCCGTGGCCGCGGTCGAGCTCGAGAATCCACTCGGCGGCGTTATCGAGGAAGTAGCGATCGTGCGTCACCGCGACCACGGTGCCGGGATAGCGCGTGAGGAATTGCTCGAGCCATTCGACGGATTCGGCGTCGAGGTGGTTGGTCGGCTCGTCGAGCAGCAGCATGTCGGGCTTTTGCAAGAGCAGTTTGCAGAGCGCGACACGGCGCTTTTCGCCGCCCGACAGATGTTCGATCTTCGCGTCCCATGCGGGCAGGCGCAGCGCGTCGGCGGCGACTTCGAGCTGCTGCTCGGGGCTGCCGCCGTCGCTCGTCGCGAGGATGGCTTCGTATTTGGCCTGCTCGGCGGCGAGGGCGTCGAAGTCCGCGTCGGGTTCCGCGTAGGCGGCGTAGATTTCGTCGAGCTTCTTCTGCGCCTGGAAGACATCGCCGAGACCTTCTTCGACGGCCTGACGCACGGTCTGCTGCGGATCCAGTTGCGGTTCCTGCGGCAGATAGCCGATGTTCAGGTTGGGCATCGGTGTGGCTTCGCCTTCGATGTCCTTATCGACGCCGGCCATGATTCTGATGAGCGTGGACTTGCCCGAGCCATTCAGGCCGAGCAGGCCGATCTTCGCGCCGGGAAAGAACGAAAGGGAGATGTCTTTCAGGATCTGACGCTTCGGCGGGACGATCTTGCCGACGCGGTTCATGGTGAAGACGTATTGGGCCATGGATATCTATGTGAGTGCGTTGATCGATGAACAAGGACTGTGTTCCCTGCGACGCATATGCGTGCGATCAGCGGCCTTGCCGACGAGTTTTCGGCGCCGCCTCATTTCCCGATGGGAGGGTTTGAACGTTATTGTACGTCCGCGGCGTCGTCGGGTTCGCTGTCGCTACACCGACGGCTGAATCGCTCGTTGCAGTTCTCACGTCGGTATTGATGAAGCATCATGTTGACGTCAGGTCTGCGGTCGTCGCCTGAACACATCGTAATCGTATTTTTCGTTGCCACACATGCATTTTTCTGACGCGCCCCTGACTCACGATTTACCTCCGCTCATGGCGTTGCGCGCCTTCGAAGCCGTAGCGCGCCACTCGAGTTTCATCCGCGCCGCGGCAGAACTCGCTGTAACGCAAAGCGCGATCAGTCATCAAATACAAAAGCTCGAACAGCACCTCGGCGTGTTGCTTTTCATTCGCCGCACGCGAAGCATCGAACTTACTCCAGCAGGCAGTGCGTACTACGCCAAGGTCCGCAGGGCGCTCGAATGGATCGCGGATGGTACGCGACAGATTCGCGACGCAAAGACACAAAAAAACCCACTGAAAGTCAGTCTGCTCTCATCGTTCGCAACTCACTGGCTGGCGCCTCGTCTGGCTGCCTTCAGCGCCGACCATCCCGACATTTCTCTGCACTTGATGCCGTCGATCGAATTGGCGAATGTCGGTTCCGGCACAGCAGATGTGGCGATCCGGTACGGGACGGGCGGTTGGCCGAACGTTCAGTCGTCGTTTCTGATGCGCGAACGCTTGTCGCCGGTCTGCAGTCCGGAGTATCTGGCAGCGCACGGCCCTTTCACGAATTCGATTGAACTGAGCAAGGGGCCCTTGCTCATGTCTTACGCGCCGCATCATTTCGAATGGGATGCCTGGTGCAGCCACTTCGGATGTGATCTGACGAACGCTCCGAGGCTCATGCTCCATGACTACAACATCGTTCTGGAGGCTGCAGCTGCGGGCCAAGGTATTGCCATGGGACGGCACCGTCTGATCGAACGGCGGCTGGCCGCTCGAGCGCTCGTTGAAGCTATGCCCGATTCAAGATATGAAGGGACGATCGGATATTGGTTCGTGACGCCAGGTGGCCCGTTGCAGGAAAACACTGAACGGTTCCTGAATTGGATGCGAGAGGCAGGAAAAAGAGACGTGCTCGTGCCTGCGGCACGACGCGATAGATGAGGTAAATCGATGCATTGAATTCAAATTTTTGATTTGTCAATACGCGTGCTGTTTGATTAGGATTGCTTTGTGTTTGGGGGAATTTAAAGAAGACTGATTTTGCAGACATTCAAGTTGACGTTTATGCCGCAGAGGCGCGAAGTATTTCTTCCTGTCGATAGCTCTTTGGTCGAGCTTGAATTCGAACTGCATGGTCATGAAGCAATCGCTTTCGGTTGCCGATCGGGCGCATGCGGCGCATGTGTGATTGAAGTACTGAGCGGCGACGATGCGCTCGGTTCACGCGGGGCTGCTGAAGAAGCCTTTTTAATAAATCTGGGTTTTTCTGGCGAGCACTTTCGGCTCGCGTGTCAGTGTCGAATCTCTGGCGATGTCACAGTCTCAGCGGCCAAGCGTTGACGCGCGAACCCAGAACCGATAACGGCATAAATCGGCTACACGTTCTCGATGAATCAAGTCGGCGCGTCGATCGGCTTTTCATTGGTATCTCAGGAGGCAATAAAGTGTCAAATCGTGTCAAACATGTTGGGTTGGAGCATAGAACACCATATTTGAGTGCCGCCGCCTCGGCGCACTTGCGTTCGGAGATCGATTCGCTGATTGATCGTCAGATCGATCAATGGTATGAAACCGTGCCGTATGCCGCGCATCTCGAGGGAAAATCTGTGGACTCGGAATACTACCAGCGCCATCTTATCGAGACGGCATGGCGAATCCGGCTCCTGCGCGTATCAGAGTCTAAAGCGCTGGCTGAAATTGCCAAGCGTAGCCCAGAAGCAGCGCAGGTCTGGGCGAACTACGAACGGGAAGAAATGCTGCATGACGAATTGTTCATTCAGGATCTGGCGCGTGCCGGCGTCTCTCGCGAGCAATTTCTGGCGACTGAGCCCTACCTGTCGACCAAGCTGCTGACCGGCTTTTTTTCCTATCTTCTGGATCACGAAGGCCCGTTGGGTGTGGTCGCGTATTCTTATCTTGTCGAGTATGTCAACGTCAAGCTCGAGCCCAGAAAGCTTCAGGCGCTGAAGGAGTCGGTGGGCGAGGCGAAGATTGTCGGGCAGGTCTCGCACTCCCACACCGACATCAATGACGACCACCCCGGAGAGGTATGGCAGGCTCTTCGTCATCTCATTCGAAGCGACGAAGACGTGCAGAATCTGAAGCGCTACCTTGCCGAACATCAGGCCGTGCTGGCGCTGTACTTCAAGGAACTTCACGACGACAAGATCCTGAACACGCAGCTCAAGGTAGCGTGAGGGAGGCGCGGTGATGACGAATGGCGGCGTTTTACTTCTCAGCCACTGTGGCTTTTCCTTTATGGAGGATCTCGTCGCCGCGCTCAACGCGCGCGGCTTGCGCAGCTTCGTGCTGTCGTCATCGCCGTTGCCGGAGCAGGCGGAGAAGCGGCTCGAAGCACTGTCTCGCATGAGCGCTCGGCTCATCACGACGAAGGCGGGTGAGCTGACTTGGGACGATGTCGGCGGGATGCTTCGGGAACTGCAAGAGAGCGGTGAGCGCGTTTTAGCTTGCATCACTGTCTGGGAGGGATATCGCGAACTGATGGCGCGAGCTAATACCGAGCTTGGTGTCCTCGATCTTGCTGCCGATCAAGTGAGCCAGCTTCGCGACAAACTCAGCTTGCGCAACAGGTTGGCTCAAGCAGCCCTCTCGAACGCGCGGGCAGTTGCGCTGACTCAAAAGAATTTCGAAGCGTTGAAGTCCGATGCACGGCGCTATTTCATCAAGCCTGTGTGCGGAATTGCTTCCTATGCAGCGTTCTCGCTACGTCCCGATTTTGAATGGAGCACATTGGAGCGCATTTCGAGCGAGGCTAAGAACGACCGAATATATCGGTCGGCGTTCGGCTCCGATCTGACTTTCATGGCTGAAGATTTCGTACCCGGGCGGGAATTCAGTTTCGAATTGCTTGTCGTGAATGGGCGGCTGCACGTATTGGCAATCCACGAAAAGTGCGAGCTGACAGAGACAGCCGGCACAGTGCTAGAAGACTGTTGCATTAGCCCACCGGTTTCCATCGATTCCGACGCGTGCGCAGCTGGAATTGATTGGGTGAATAGAGTCTTCAGGGAACTTGGGCTTCGATGGGGATGCTTTCATTTCGAGGCTCGGTATGACGGTGCGCGATGGGACTTGATCGAAATAAATCCACGCGTCGGCGGATGTCTGATATCGCCGAGCGTGCAAGCGCTGAACGGTGTGGCCAGCATGCTGGAATTGTGGCTTGATCTGCTGATGGCGTCGGCAGATGAAGATTCGGTGGTGCTCGCTGAACTTGAACGCACAGTCGAAACGCTGTCGTACCGAGCGAACGGAATGCCACCGAGTCATTACGCAACGTTCTTCCGTGCCTACTTTGCAAAGCCCGGAAAGCTGGAGTCAGTCGATCTGCGTGAGATCGAGCCCGTACCGATCGTGCGCCAACTATTTCTCAAGCCAGGCGACGAGATTGCCGAATCTTCCCGGGAAGTCTTTCTTGGTCAGATGCTATGGCGCGTTCCATTCAGTGAATACAAGTTGCAACTGCCTGACCTCATACGTGTATCCGCGCGAGCTGTCGAAGTGCGCTATGCCGCAGATGGCTTGGCGAATGCCGCAACGTACAACGAAGTCATCGAGAAAACGCTATGAACGGATCTCGCAAAATGCTGCTGATCATTGACTACAACCTTTCGCGTGTTGCAGACGTGGCTCATATGCGCGACCGCGCCCGCCACCATCACGGCGCGGACACCATTCTCATTCGGGCGAACCCCGGAAACGCGGACGCGCGATTGTGTGATCACTTGATCGCTGTCGATCCTCTAGCGCACGATTTCGTCGATCGAGCGTATGAAGCCCTCACACCTTGGCTGAGTCACATCTGCGGCGGAGTTGTATTTTCGGATAACGCCGTTCGAAGTGGTGCAGCGCTGCTTGAGCGCATAGGCGTGAAAGTGGATTCTGCGGCGCTGGCCCTAGGCGCATTTAGCAAGCTTGAATACAGACGTTGCGAAGCTCGTTGTCACGACCTGTTCGCGTCTCAGAGAGTCTTGGCGCCCGATTGCGTATCGATCGACTCTCTCGATGAACTCCGAAGCTTTTCGCAACTGCACCCGGAAGGATTTGTCGTGAAGCCGTCCTGCGAAGGCAATAACCGTGGCGTCGTGCTTGTTCAGCCCGGTGATGATTTGCCGCGGGTCTTCGACGAAGTAGCACCTTACCTCGCGGCAGGCGTTATTTGCGAGCAACTCATTCCATATCAAAGGGAATTTTCGTTCGACGGAGTCGGCGGACTGTCGTTTGCGACGGAAAAGGTAAGTGCCGCAGGAAGATACCCGGTTGAAGTCGCGCAAGTGGTGCCGGCCCGCATCACGCAATCCGCATACGAAACGTTGCGACGCGCAGGAGAACTTGCGAACTGGCTCGTCGGGCAACGAGATGGTCCGTTCCACAACGAGGTCAAGTTGAGTGATGACGGCATGTTCGGCGCGGTGGTCGAGCCCAATCGTCGTCCTGCAGGAATGAGGATTTGGACGCTCGCGGCGTTGGTGTATGGAGTCGATTTCTATCACCTGTGGGTCGACTCCGTGCTCGGCAACGAGTCCAAGCCTTCAGGATTGAAGCCGACTTGCCAAGCGGCCACGGTCATGCTTGGCGTGAAGCGCGATCGTTGGTTTGCGCCCTCGGATCTGGCGAGTGGCGATGAATTGTTCCAGGCAACACTCAGGCAGACCGCGAGGCGCTACGGATTGAACGAGGACGTGTTACGACCAATCGAATTCTCTTGGCTCAGCTTGGAAAGGCGGCGAGTGCCTTCTGTGCCGCGCGACAACAGCGATTTTGTTGCTCACGCATGCATAACGCTTCACGCGCTCGATTGCGATATCGGCGAGATCGTTTCTGGTTTGCGCGAAGATTGGTCCGCCGCATTGGAAAAGGCAGCGTTCTCAGAGCTTTCGACCGATTCTGACGTCATGCACCAAACTGGTGATCAGGCGCGAGTCGGCGTCTAAAGGAGCAGCCAGTGAACGTTTTGATTCTGCATCGAATTCCTTACCAAAAGATCGATTATCACCGAGGCATCGACCATGAACGACATGAGGTGACCTATTTCGGCAAGAAGGAGGCACTCGCAACAATTCCACTGGGGCTACGTTGCAAGATGATCGAACGACCGGGTGCGGCGTCTGCGTTCGAAGAAGGACGCAGTTGGCTCGGCGCGAGTCCGCAACAAATCGACCGCATAATTTCACTGTCGGAATACGAATTGCTAGACGCAGCGTACCTCAGGGAATGGCTCGGCGTTCCCGGGGCCGAGGTCAGTCAGGTATCGCTGGCGCGCGACAAGATGCTCATGAAGGAAGCAGTGTCACAGGCCGGACTCCGCGTCCCGGGATTCGTCTCTCTGCCAGACTTTCTCGCATCGGACGGCCACGCGTCTTGGAGAGGGAAGACAGTGCTGAAACCTCTTCTTGGCGCTTCAAGCGAAGATGTCGTTGTATTTTCAGGTCCGAACGATGCCTTCGCGGCCATCGCTGCGGGGCGCTCGGGTGCCGCTCAATTGGATAGTACGCGGAGCCCAAGCAACTACGAAGTCGAAGAGTTCATTGAAGGCGCAATTCTGCACTTCGATGGGTTGGTGCATCGCGGCTGTCTGCTGGCGATGACAGCGAGTGAATACATCGGAACCTGTCTCTCCTTTGCGAATGGAGAACCGCTCGGTTCCTATCACTATCCGTTCACGGACGCGGAGCGGCAATGGGTCCAGCGCGTCCTAAGTGCGACGGCCATCCATAACGGCAGTTTTCATTTGGAAGCCATCCGACATGGCCCAGAGTTGGTGTTTTTGGAAATCGCCAACCGCGCGGGAGGTGCGGACGTGGTCAGAACGTTTGAACTGGCGACGGGAATACACCTTCCGACGCACGAATTGCGGATTCTGATTGATGAACCCTACAACGTGCTGGAACACTCGATATCGAACGGCCGCTGGCACGGATGGTTCGTCTTCCCTGGGCATCATTTGAAAGAAGGAATGAATCGTGGGCTTGTCGGCGCCAATGAGTTCCGAGGAAATGAGGCCGTTGTTCATTGGCATGAACTCGATATCGGCGCTCCACTAGTACGAGATATTACTTACCAGTCACATGAGGTTCCTCTCGCGGGTGTCGTCGCCACTCGTTGCGCGGAAGACACCCGCGCGTGGATTGAAAGGCTGTTTCGTTCGGCCTCTTACCCATTCGAAACGCTGCAAGTCACAGCTTAACGTTCTATGACTCTGTTCTTACTTGCCACCTTTGTCTATCGATTTGCCAATGGCCTTCTGTTTCTCGCTGTCGCTTGGAGCCTCGTGCACTCAGCGAATGGCGGCGCGATGCCGCTGGCATTATCGGCAATCGGAGGCTTCTTGCCGGCGGTTGTGGCAGCGCCGTTCGCTCGTCGACTGCTCGAGCGGGTCGACACGCGCAAACTGACGCTGTGGGGAATCGCAGTATTGTGCCTTTGCGCACTTGTGTTCATGCCGGTCCTTCATGTGTCTTCTGCGCTGTTGGCAATAAATTTCCTTGTCCTGTCCGTATTCTTTCTTCTGGAAGGGGCATGGGATGCCTTGCTTGCCGCGATCGTGAAGCGTCTTCCACCCGTTGTGGGCGACAAATTGAATTCGCGTCAGAGCGCCGCGACGCAAGCCGGGCTGATGCTCGGCGGCCTGCCGATTGGTTTGCTGATTCAATACGGTGGGAGCGCAGCGCCGTTCCTTGCGTCGGCCGTGCTTTACGTCGTCACGCTGTCGCTTCTCACGCTGCCGGCTCTGCGCGACATCTCCGCCGGCAACAGGCACGCCGATTCGATCGAAAAGGCATCGCAGACGGAAGCCAACGTGGATGAGCATTCGACATCGCCCGCATGGACCACAGTCGTCGCGCTGGCGCTGATTTGGCCATGTCTTACCCTTGTAAATATGGCCGTGCCGCTCGTGGCCAATGCCCAAGGAAAAGGCACTGTCGAACATGCGGCATTAATCGATGCATCCATCGGACTCGGCATGGCGTGCATAGGCTTGCTGTACGAGAAGTTGATGCGATATTCCGCGCTTTTCCAGAAGTCCGCCGTTGTTACGGCTGCCGTTTTCATGCCCCTGCCGTTCGTAGCGTTGCTGACGATGCCGTATCGGCTTCCCGTTCTCTGTTCTGCCTTCTTCGTCTGCGGTATTGGCTTCGGTCTGTTGAGGGTCAGTTTGCGAAAGCAGCTCATCGCGACCCAGCCGGCGTATCGCGTGGGTCAGATCGTTGCATCGTGCAATGCCTACGGGTTTCCTGTTCTGGCGACCCTGGCGCTCCTTTACGCGCAAAGCTGGAAATCGGGTCCGTGGGTTCCTTTGGCTGCATTTCTCGCAACTGCGGTCATCGGTGTCCTGGCATTGTTCGGCGAGGTGGCAGGAGCGCGCACGCGGTCTGCAAGCCCGGGTGTTGGCTGATCCACGTTCAAGGTGTCGAGTCCGACCTGAGGTGCGTGTCTCTCGGATTCGGCCAATGCTCAGTCACGGTTTGTACCTGCCGGATTTCGCCGTTACTCCCAGTTCGCCACGCCGCCGTGTCGCGAGCAGGTGCCGCTGTGATGCTGGCTGAAACTGTAAGTGCCATCTCGGCATTGGGCGGTCGCGCCTGTGGGGACGGCACCCGAGCGCGTGTGCGCGGGTGAGTGTATGACATTGCCGTCGCGGTTCACGTAATGGCCGTGATTGTCGAGGCCGGACTCGTCGGGCTGCGGTTGATACTGGTATTGATAGCCGCGGTAGGCGAAGGCATCGTGCGTCCATACAGCACAAGTCGCGACGAGCGCGGTAATCGTGAACGCCCGAAGCGCGCTCATTGGCGCGTGTCTCAACATCTTCTTTGTCTCTCTCGTTGTTCTTATCTATCGCGCGTTGCCGCGCTGCCTCATCCGCACAAAAAAAAAGCGGAGTTCCCTTTATCGGGTACTCCGCTTTGCGAGGCAAGCATTGTGACAGTTCTTGACGCTTACACATTAAACAAGAAGTTCATGACATCCCCGTCATGCACCACATATTCCTTCCCTTCCGCCCGCATCTTGCCCGCTTCCTTCGCCCCTTGCTCGCCCTTATACGCGATGTAGTCATCGAACGAGATAGTCTGAGCGCGAATGAACCCGCGCTCGAAATCGGTGTGAATCGCGCCCGCGGCCTGAGGCGCCGTATCGCCGATATGAATCGTCCATGCGCGCACTTCCTTCACGCCCGCCGTGAAATACGTCTGCAAACCGAGCAGCTTGAACCCCGCGCGAATCACGCGATTCAACCCCGGCTCGTCCATGCCCATGTCGGCGAGGAATTCCAGCTTGTCGGCATCGTCGAGATCGGCGATTTCCGCTTCGATCGCCGCGCACACCGCCACCACCGGCGCATTTTCCGCTTCCGCGTGCTTGCGCACCGCGTCGAGGTACGGATTGTTCTCGAAGCCGTCGTCCTTCACGTTCGCGACGTACATCGTTGGCTTCGACGTGATCAGGCAGAACGGCTTGATAAGCAGCAGTTCTTCTTCGGTAAGCGACAGCCCGCGCACCGGCTTCGCCTGATCGAGCTGCGCGCGCACCTTTTCCAGCACGGCGACGAGCTTGATTGCTTCCTTGTCGTTGCCCGACTTCGCCGCCTTCGAATAACGCGCTTGCGCCTTCTCGACCGTCGCCAGATCGGCGAGCGCGAGTTCAGTGTTGATGACTTCGATATCCGCGATCGGGTCGATCTTGCCCGCGACGTGGATCACGTTTTCGTCCTCGAAGCAGCGCACGACGTGCGTGATCGCGTCTGTTTCGCGGATATTCGCGAGGAACTGATTGCCCAGACCTTCACCCTTCGACGCGCCCGCGACGAGCCCCGCGATATCGACGAATTCGACCACCGCCGGCAGGATGCGCTCAGGCTTCACGATTTCCGCGAGCGCATTCAGGCGTGCGTCCGGTACCTCGACCACGCCGACGTTCGGCTCGATCGTGCAGAACGGATAGTTCTCGGCGGCGATGCCCGCCTTGGTCAAAGCATTGAAAAGTGTGGACTTGCCGACGTTGGGCAAGCCGACGATGCCGCATTGGAGGCTCATGGGATCCTTCGAACTGGTGAGACGGCGCGGGCCGCGCGGGTTTCGTCAAAAATGGTGCGCAATGAGCGGGCGAGAACCGCCCGCCACGCTGCGGCCGCATCCGGCGGCCGGGCAAACCGCTATTGTACCGCCGCGCCGTCGCGCACAAGCGCCGCCCTCGGCGGCCAAACCCGTTCGAACCCCACGGCTATAATGCCCGCATGACTTCGCATCCCCTCAAATTTCACGCAGTCGTGGTCGGCGGCGGGCTCGTCGGCAAGACCGCGGCGCTCGCGCTCGCGCAATCCGGACTGCGCACGGCGCTCATCGCGTCGCGCGCAGCCGGCCTGCCGCCGGGCGCAGCGTTCGATTCGCGCATCTACGCGTTGTCGTCGAGTTCGCAGGCGCTGCTGGAACGGCTGCGCGTCTGGCAGGCGCTCGATCGCGCGCGTCTCGGTCCGGTGTTCGACATGCGCGTTTTCGGCGATGCGCAAGCGGAACTGCACTTTTCAGCCTTTCAGGCGTCGGTGCCGCAGCTCGCGTGGATCGTGGAATCGTCGCTGATCGAGCAATCGCTCGATGCCGCGTTGCGCTTTTCGCCGAGTCTCTCTTGGTTCGAATCGCGCGCGCAGGGCATGACGGTCGAGGCCGACGCCGCGCACGTCGCGCTCGCGAGCGGCGAAATGCTGGAAACCGATTTGATCGTCGGCGCGGATGGCGCGCATTCGTGGGTGCGTGCGCAGATGGGCGCGAAGATGGAGCGGCGCGATTATCGGCAGACTGGCGTCGTCGCCAATTTCAAGGTCGAAAAGCCGCACGGCGAAACGGCGTATCAATGGTTCCGGAATACCGAAATCATCGCGCTGCTGCCGCTGCCGGGCGATCACGTGTCGCTCGTGTGGTCCGCGCGCACCGAACACGCCGACGAACTGCTCGCGCTCGATCCCGCGCAACTCTCCGCCCAAGTCGAACAGGCGACGCAAAACCAGCTCGGCACGCTCGATTGCGTGACGCCCGCGCAGGGCTTTCCGCTCGGGTTGCAAACCGTCGACCGGCTGATCGCGCCGCGTGTCGCGCTCGTCGGCGATGCCGCGCATCTGATTCATCCGCTCGCGGGGCAGGGCATGAACCTCGGCTTGCGCGACGTGGCCGCGCTCGCGGATGTCATCGCGAACAAGGAGTCGTTCCGCGATCTCGGCGATCCGATCCTCCTTCGCCGTTACGAACGCGCGCGCCGCGAAGACATTCAGAAGCTCATGTTCGCGACCGATGGCCTGCAGCGGCTCTTCGCCGTGCCGGGCACGCTCGCGCGCGCGGTCCGCAACACCGGCATGGCGTTCGTCGGCGCGCAACCGCTCATCAAGCGCTGGCTCGTCTCGGCGGCGCTCGGCTGAAACAATCTCAATTTCTCGGGCGCGATGCCGCGCGACATACAGGAAACCGCATGAAAACCACTCTTCGCATTGCCCTCGCGACGGCCGCGGCGCTCGCCATGACGCTCGGCATCGGCTGTTCGGCGCAGGCCGACCAGACCACCGACAAGATCAAGTCGGCGCTCGAATCGCGCATGGGCGACGCCACCATCAAGAGCATCGAGAAGACGCCCATTCCCGGGCTCTACGAGGTGAATCTCGGCTCGCAAATCGTCTATAGCGACGCGAGCGGCAACTACGTGCTGATCGGCGATCTCGTCGATACCCGCAACAGCAAGAATCTCACCGAGGCGCGGCTCTCGGAAACCAACAAGATCGACTTCGCGAAACTGCCGTTCGAGAACGCGGTGAAGGTCGTGAAGGGCAACGGCAGCCGCAAGATCGCCGTGTTTTCCGACCCGAACTGCCCGTATTGCAAGCAACTCGAATCGACGTTGAAATCGATCGACAACGTGACGGTCTACACCTTCCTGTACCCGGTGCTTTCGCCCGATTCGACGGCCAAGTCGAAGTCGATCTGGTGTTCGCAGAATCGCGCGAACGCGTGGGAAGGCTGGATGCTCGACCGCAAGGCGCCGACCATGGCGGCATCGTGCGACACGACCGCCATCGACAAGAATCTGAAGCTCGGCCGGTCGATGAACGTCACCGGCACGCCGACCGTATTCCTCGCCGATGGCCGGCGTCTGCCGGGCGCCGTGCCCGCCGACCGGCTCGAAAAGGAATTGTCCGCCGCGCACTGAGCGCGAAACGAAACGAGGAAGGGAGGCGCATCATGCGCCTCCAGTGTTTTTACGGCCCTGCTTTTGCGAAAGCACAGCGTAAGCAGCAAGGCGCCGGGCGCGCCCATTCACGATGATGGCGCGCCCAGAACAAGAACAAGGACATCGAGATGACTACGCTCACGCAGACGGCGCAGCCCGTGCGCTACCGCATCGTTCCCAAGAATCCCGCCGCGCATCTCTTCGAAGTGACGCTGAGCGTCGCCGAGCCCGATCCGGCCGGCCAGCGCTTCATGCTGCCGGTCTGGATTCCGGGCAGCTACATGATCCGCGAGTTCGCGCGCAACATCGTGACGCTTCAGGCGTTCAACGCGACGGGCCGCAAGATCGCCATCGAAAAAGTCGACAAGCACGCGTGGCAGGCCGCACCGGCCGAGGGCCCGATCACGCTGCGCTACGAGGTCTACGCGTGGGACATGTCGGTGCGGGCCGCGCATCTCGACGACACCGTCGGCTTCTTCAACGGCACGAGCACGTTCCTCGCGGTGGAAGGGCAATCGGGCGCGCCGTGCATCGTCGATATCGAACCGCCGCAGGGCGGCGCGTATCGCAACTGGCGCGTCGCGACGGCGCTCACCGAGGCGCGCGGCACGAAGCGCTACGGCTTCGGCACCTATGAAGCGGCGAACTACGACGAACTCGTCGATCATCCCGTCACGCTCGGCGAGTTCGCGCTCGGCAGCTTCAGCGCGCACGGCGTGAAGCACGATATTGTGATCTCGGGGCGCGTCGTCAATCTCGACATGAACCGGCTCGCCGCGGATCTGAAGCGCGTCTGCGAAGCGCAGATCGCGCTCTTCGAACCGCGCACGAAGAAAGCGCCGGTCGATCGCTACGTGTTCATGACCGTCGCCGTCAGCGATGGTTACGGCGGGCTGGAGCATCGCGGATCGACGGCGCTGATCTGCAATCGCACGGATCTTCCGGTGCAGGGCCGCCCGGAAACCACCGAGGGCTACCGAGCCTATCTCGGCCTGTGCAGCCACGAGTACTTCCATACGTGGAACGTGAAGCGCATCAAGCCGGCGGTATTCGCGCCGTACGATCTGTCGCAGGAGAACTACACGACGCTGCTGTGGCTGTTCGAAGGCTTCACGTCCTACTACGACGATCTGATGCTCGTGCGCAGCGGCCTCATTTCGGCGGGCGACTACTTCAGCCTGCTCGGAAAGACGATAGGCGGCGTGCTGCGGGGCACGGGGCGTCTCAAGCAATCGGTCGCGCAGAGTTCGTTCGATGCCTGGGTGAAGTACTACCGCGCCGACGAGAACGCGCCGAACGCGATCGTCAGCTACTACCAGAAGGGCTCGCTCGTCGCGCTGGCGTTCGATCTGTCGATTCGCGCGCAGACCGATAACCGCAAATCGCTCGACGACGTGATGCGTCTGCTGTGGCAGCGCTACGGCCGCGACTTCTACAACGGCAGGCCGCGCGGCATCCGGGAGGAAGACGTGGAGGCGCTCTTCGCCGAAGCGACCGGCGCGGACCTGCGCTCGCTATTCCGCGACGGCGTGCGCGGCACGCGCGATCTGCCGCTCGACGCGCTGTTCGAGCCGTTCGGCATTGCGCTCGCGCCCGATTTGCCTGGCAACGGCGCGTCGGTGAAACCGTCGCTCGGCGCGCGCGTGCGCGGCGGCGCGGATTGCACGCTTGCGGTCGTCCACGAAGGCAGCGCGGCGCAGAAGGCGGGATTGTCGGCGGGCGACGTGCTCGTCGCGATCGACGGGCTGCGCGTCACCGGCTCGAATCTCGACGCGCTGCTGTCGCGCTATCTGCCGGGCGCGAAAGTCGAAGTCCACGCGTTCCGCCGCGACGAGCTGCGCCGCACCGAGGTGAAGCTCGACGGGCCGGAGGTCGCGCGCTATCTGCTCACGGCGATCGACGGACGCGGCCCGTCGAAACAATGGCGCGAGCGCTGGCTGAAAGGCTGAATCCGGAAAGTGTGGCGGATTGTTCTACCGATGCAACGATCCGTCACGACTGCACGGCTTTTTCCCGAGCGTCGAAATGCGAAGAATGCTTACCTAACGGACGCCGAGGGCGCCCGAACTCCACAGAGATAGGAAGCCATCATGACGACGATTCTGCAAATCAACTCCGCCGCCCGTTCGCAAGGCGCTCAATCCACGCTGCTCGCCGACGAACTGACCGCAAAACTGCAACAAAGCAACCCGGGCGCGAAGGTGGTCGTGCGCAATCTGCTGGGCGACGCCCTGCCGCACCTCGACGACGCCACGCTCGGCGCGTTCTTCACGCCCGCCGAGCAACGCACCGCGGAACAGGCCGCCATCAACGCGAAGAGCGAAGCGCTGATCGCCGAACTGCAAGCGGCGGACATCGTCGTGATCGCTGCGCCGCTGTACAACTTCGGTATTTCGTCGCAACTGAAGACGTATTTCGACTGGATCGCGCGTGCGGGCATCACGTTCCGCTACACCGCGAACGGCCCGGAAGGTCTCGTGAAGGGCAAGAAGGTGCACGTGGTTTCGGCGCGCGGCGGAAAATACGCGGGCACGCCGAACGATTCGCAGACGCCGTTCCTCACGACGTTCCTCGGCTTCCTCGGCATGACCGACGTGAACTTCATCTACGCCGAAGGCCTGAACATGGGACCGGAAGCGGCTGGCGCGGCACTGGCGTCGGCGCGTGAGGCGATCGCCGCGGTTTAACGCGCTTCTGCTTCGAGAAAAAACCCCGCTGGAGTGAATTCAGCGGGGTTTTCGTTTTCAGGCGAGCAATTCCGGTTCGACGGGCAAGCGCCAGTCGATCGGCTCGCGCCCGTGCTTCGTCAGATATTCGTTCGCGAGCGCGAAATGCCCGCAGCCGAAGAATCCGCGATACGCGGACAGCGGCGACGGATGCGCCGCCTCCAGCACGCAATGCGACTTCCCCGTGCCTTCGATCAAACCGCGCTTTGCCTGCGCGTGCGCGCCCCATAGCATGAACACGAGCCCGTCGTGACGCTGCGCCATTTCGTGGATCAGCGTGTCCGTGCATTGTTCCCAGCCGCGTTTGGCGTGACTTCCGGCTTTGTCGCGCTCGACCGTCAACGATGTGTTCAGCAACAGCACGCCTTGCTTCGCCCACGAATCGAGACAACCGTGCGCTGGCGCGGAAAAACCGAGGCTCGCGTGAATTTCCTTGAAGATGTTGCGCAACGACGGCGGCGGGCGCACCGGCGCGGGCACTGAGAACGCGAGGCCGTGCGCTTGCGGCGCGCCCTTGTCCTCGCCGTGATACGGGTCTTGCCCGAGGATGACGACCTTCACATCGCCCGGGCTCGTGAGACGCAACGCGCGGAAGACATCGGCGGGATAGACCGTTTTGCCGGCGGCGCGCTCGGCGTCGACGAACATGCACAGCGCCGCATAATGCTTGCCGTCGATGAACGGCTTCAGATGGCGGCGCCAGTCGGCGGGCAATGCGTCGAACTGGCTTTCGAGCGTCGTGAGATTCGACGACGCACTCACGGATTCGTTATCCGCAAAGAGGGAAGGCTGTTGGCTCATGCTCAGGCGTTGCGGGTTTTACTGTCGGACTGTTCGCGCAGGAGATAGCCGCGCTGGGCTTTGCTCAGATCCTCGGGCACGATTTCGGGAAACGCGCCGCGCAATTCCGCCGCGAGCATCGAAAGTGCGCTTTCCTCGCCGGATTTCAGCTCCAGCTCCAGCTCGCTGATGTCCGCGCGACGCATTTTCCCGTCGACGTCCGCCGTGATCTTGCCGAGGTCGAGCGCGACTTCGATTTGCGAACCCTCGCGCTCGATGTCCCACACGATGCGCCGGAAGTCGGTCTTGAAGAGCGCGATCAGATCCGGCGCGGCGCGTTCCAGCGCTTCGCGTGCGGCGTCGTCGTCGCAGGCGGAGATCAGTGCGTCGATTTCGAGCGCTTCGCCTTTCACCGGCAATTCCCACTCGTGCCGGTTGCTCAAACCGGCGACCGATTTTCCGAGCGTCTTGAAGGTTTGCAGCCATTGCTCCGGCGTGCGGCGCAGGCGCAGCGCCGACTTCGCCTTCGCGAGCGCGCAGTCCGGCGTGTCGAAGTAGACGTTGGCAAGCTCGATCGGCGTGCCCGCGCCGGTGCGCTCGTCGAAAAAGCGCGCCATGTCGTCGTGTTGCGACGGCGCAAGCGCAAGTTTCAGTTCCCGTTCGATGCCCATGCGGCTCCTGTCGATGAAATCAGAAGAACATGCGCGCGAGTTCCGCGCCGGGGTCGTCGGCGCGCATGAACGCTTCGCCGACGAGGAACGTGTGCACGCGCATCGCGCGCAGCCGGTCGACATCGACGCGCGACAGAATTCCCGATTCCGTCACGACGATGCGATCATCCGGCACCGATTCCAGCATGCCGATGGTGGTGTCGATCGTCGTCTCGAACGTGCGCAGATTGCGGTTGTTGATGCCGATGAGCGGCGTTTTCAGGGTGAGCGCGTCGCGCAATTCATCGGCATCGTGCACTTCGACCAGCACCGCGAGCCCGAGCGAGTGCGCGTAGGCTTCGAGATCCTGCATATGCGAAAGCTCGAGCGCGGCGGCGATCAGCAGAATGCAGTCCGCGCCCATCGCCCGCGCTTCGATGATCTGGTACGGATCGATGATGAAGTCCTTGCGCAGCACCGGCAGGCTGCACGCGGCGCGCGCTTCCTGCAGATAGGCGACGCTGCCTTTGAAGAACTGCACATCGGTGAGCACGGAAAGGCACGCGGCGCCGCCTTTTTCGTACGAACGCGCGATGTCGGCAGGCACGAAGTTCTCGCGCAGCACGCCTTTCGACGGACTCGCCTTCTTCACTTCGGCGATCACTGCCGCCTGACTTGCCGCGTGCTTCGCGCGCAATGCGCCGACGAAATCGCGCAGGTCGCGCGAACCGGCTTCGAGCTTCAGCTCTTCGAGCGGCGCGCTTTGTTCGGCCGCGCGGATTTCCTCGCGCTTGACCGCGATGATGCGATCCAGAATGTCACTCATATCGGCTTCCGTTATTTCTTTGCGAATTGCTGCGTGAACTGCACGAGCGTCTCGATCTTTTCGCGCGCCGCGCCGCTTTCGATTGCTTCGCGCGCGGCGGCCATTCCGGTTTCGATCGAATCGACGACATCCGCGGCATAAAGCGCGGTTCCCGCATTCAATGTGACGATCTCGCGCGCGACGCCCGCCTTGTTGTTCAGCGCGCCGAGCAGCATCGCCTTCGATTCCTGCGCGTCCTGCACTTTCAACGAGCGATTCGACACCATCTGCAGGCCGAAATCCTCCGGATGAATTTCGTACTCGGTCACTTCGCCGTTCTTCAACTCGCCGACTTTCGTCGCGGCGCCGAGCGACACTTCGTCCATCCCGTCCTTGCCGTACACCACGAGCACGTGTTTCGCGCCGAGACGCTGCATCACGCGCACCTGAATGCCCACGAGATCTTCGTGAAACACGCCCTGAAGCTGGTTCGGGGCGCCGGCCGGATTTGTCAGCGGCCCGAGAATGTTGAAGATGGTCCGCACGCCGAGCTCGCGGCGCACGGGCGCGATGTTCTTCATCGCCGGATGATGGTTCGGCGCGAACATGAAGCCCATGCCGGTTTCGGCAATCGACGCGGCCACTTGTTCCGGTGTCAGATCGATATTCACGCCGAGCGCCTCGAGCACGTCCGCGCTGCCGGATTTGCTCGACACGCCGCGGTTGCCGTGCTTCGCGACCTTCGCGCCCGCCGCGGCCGCGACGAACATCGACGCAGTGGAGATGTTGAACGTATGCGAGCCGTCGCCGCCCGTGCCGACGATGTCGACGAAATGCGAGTTGTCCTCGACTTCGACGTGATTGGCGAATTCGCGCATTACAGTTGCGGCGGCGGTGATCTCGCCGATGGTTTCCTTCTTCACGCGCAAGCCGGTGATGATCGCGGCGGCCATGACGGGCGACATCTCGCCGCGCATGATCTGGCGCATCAGATGCAGCATCTCGTCGTGGAAGATTTCGCGGTGCTCGATCGTGCGCTGCAGCGCTTCTTGTGCAGTAATCATGTCGTCAGGCCCGCCTGCCGGTCGTGGAGTTTTTCACGAAGTTTTCGAGCAGCGCGTGGCCGTGCTCGGAAAGAATCGATTCCGGATGGAACTGCACGCCTTCCACCTCCAGTTCCTTGTGACGCACGCCCATGATTTCGCCGTCGGGCGTCCATGCGGACACTTCGAGACAGTCGGGCAGAGACTCGCGCTCGATTGCCAGCGAGTGATAGCGCGTCACGTTGAAGTGTTTGGGTAGATCGGCGAACACACCTTTACAGTCGGTTTCGATTTGACTCACCTTCCCGTGCATGATGGTCTGCGCGCGCACGACCCGCCCGCCGAACGCCTCGCCGATCGCCTGATGGCCGAGGCATACGCCGAGAATAGGCAGCTTGCCGGAGAATTCGCGCAGCACGTCGAGCGTGATGCCGGCGTGTTGCGGATTGCTCGGTCCCGGTGAAAGGCAAATCCGCGCGGGGTTGAGCTTCGCGATCTCGTCGAGCGTGATTTCGTCGTTGCGGTACGTCCGCACGTCTTCGCCGAGTTCGCCGAAGTACTGGACCAGGTTGTAGGTGAAGGAATCGTAGTTGTCGATCATCAGCAGCATGGTCTTGTCTCCTCAGAAGTCGCTGTCGAGGCCGTCTTGCACTTGCTCGGCGGCGCGCAGCACGGCGCGCGCCTTGTTCTCCGTTTCCTGCCATTCGGATTCGGGTACCGAATCGGCGACGACCCCCGCTGCTGCCTGAACGTAGAGATTGCCCTTGTGGATGAGGCCGGTGCGGATTGCGATGGCCAGATCCATTTCGCCGCTGAAGGAGAGATAGCCGACTGCGCCGCCGTACAAACCGCGCTTGATCGGCTCCAGTTCGTCGATGAGTTCCATCGCGCGCACTTTCGGCGCGCCCGACAGCGTGCCGGCGGGGAACGTGGCGCGCAGCACGTCGAAGTTGTTCATGTCTTCCTTGAGCTTGCCTTCGACCGAACTCACGATGTGCTGCACGTGCGAGTATTTTTCGATGACCAGCTTGTCCGTCACGGCGACGGAACCAGTCTGCGCGATGCGGCCGACATCGTTGCGCGCGAGGTCGATCAGCATCACGTGCTCGGCGACTTCCTTCGGATCGTTCAGCAATTCGGTGGCGAGTTCGGCGTCGCGCTCGGGCGTGTTGCCGCGCGGACGCGTGCCGGCGAGCGGACGAATCGTCACGATGCGATCGTCGGCGCGTTTTTCCTGACGCACGAGAATTTCCGGCGACGCGCCGACCACATGCACTTCGCCGCCGAAGTTGTAGTAATACATGTAGGGCGACGGATTCAGCGAACGCAGCGCGCGATACAGCGAGAGCGGATTGTCGCGGAACGGCTTGATGAGGCGTTGGCCGACCTGCACCTGCATCAGCTCGCCTGCCGCGATATATTCCTTAGCGCGCCGCACGGCGTTCAGATAGTCGTCCTTCTTGAACTCGCGGAAGGTTTCGGTGCGCACGCTCGCGGACGTCACCGGCGGCTGAACCGTCACGCGCAGACGCGCGCGCAACTCACGCAGACGATGCTTCGCCTTTGCATACGCTTCGGGTTTTGTCGGATCGGCGTAGACGATCAGATAGAGCTTGCCCGCGAGATTGTCGATGACCGCGACTTCTTCCGTCAGCAGTAGTTGAATGTCGGGGAGATTGAGATCGTCGGGCGGTGCGCTGTGTGCGAGCTTTTTCTCGATATAGCGTACCGCGTCATAACCGAAGTAGCCCGCGAGACCACCGCAGAAACGCGGCAGGCCCGGACGCGTTGCGACCTTGAAACGCTTCTGATATCGCTCGATGAACGCGAGCGGATCGCCGTCATGCGTCTCCACGACGTTGCCGTCGGTCACGACTTGCGTCTTGCCGTTCTGCACGCTCACGGTCGTGCGGGCAGGAAGACCGATGAACGAGTAGCGGCCGAAACGCTCGCCACCGACGACGGATTCCAGCAGGAATGAGTTCGCACCGCTGCGCTCGGTTTGCGCGAGCTTGAGATAGAGCGAGAGTGGCGTTTCGAGGTCGGCGAGGGCTTCGGCGATGAGCGGAATGCGGTTGTAGCCTTCGTTCGCCAGCGATTGGAATTCGAGTTCGGTCATGTTGCGATCCTTGAGCGACGCGCGCTTTCCGGGTGGCGCGGCATCGGGGAGTGCGGGGCGCTGCGGTCGGTCGAATCCCGTGATGATCGCATACGACGGCCCCGCCGCTTCGAATTACCGAAGCGGAAAGGGCGATTCGCGCGGCACGAACGACGCGTGCCTGAGCGAGACTCGATACGACGAATTCAACGGAAACGGCGCGGGAGCGCGCAGCGAAACAAAAAACGGATGCTGAAGCGGGTGAAGCGAAATGCGGCAAGGCTTCAGCGGACCTCGAGCGAGGTTAGCGCGACCAGCGACGCCAGGGCCAGGCTCCCCGGTCGATGCTGCTCAGACTCCGTTTTCTGTTGAGAAACATGAATGGATGGACTTATTCAGTCAGTGTGGTATCCGGCGGCGCCAAGGTGGCGGCAATCGCCAGTGCTGCGGTGCGCAGCGAGGAAACTATACCATCGGATTTCACGGACTGTACAGGATTCCCATGGTTGTAACCGTACGGGACGGTCAAGGTCGCGAGACCGGCTGCGCGGCCCGCGAGCGCATCGTTTTCCGAGTCGCCGACCGCCACGGCCTCACGTGGCAAGACGTCCAGTCGTTCGCATGCGGTGAGCATCGGCAGCGGATCGGGCTTCTTCGCGGGCAGGGAATCGCCGCCGAGAATCACCTTGAAGAAATCCGCGATGCCGAAGTGCGCGAGCAACTCAACAGCGAACCGATGCGGCTTGTTGGTCACGCACGCGAGCGCGACGCCGCTTTCACGCATCGCTTCGAGGCCTTCCTTCACCTCCGGGAAGAGCGTCGAATGCTTGCCGTTGACCTTCGCGTATTCGCTTTGGTAGATCGCGAGCGCGTCGTCGAATTGCGCAATCGCTTGCGATGGCGACAGGCGTACCGCGAGCACGCTGCGAATCAGATTTTCCGAACCCTTGCCGACATAGCCCGTGACTTCGTCGCGCGTGACCGGTTGCTCAATGGCGATGCGTGCGAGCATCGCGTTCAGTGCCGCGACAAAATCGTCCGCGGTGTCGACCATCGTGCCGTCGAGATCGATGATGGCCGCACGGATCGGGCGGTTCACGAAAGGCGACGGCGCCGCTGCTATCTCACTCATGCTTTCGCTCCCGATTCCGCCTTCGCCAGTTCCGCGCGCATCGCGTCGATGACCGCTTTATAGTCGGGCTTGCCGAAAATGGCCGAGCCCGCGACGAACGAATCCGCGCCGGCGGCAGCGATTTCCGCGATGTTGTCGACCTTCACGCCGCCGTCGACTTCGAGGTGAATCTCACGGCCGGTGCGATCGCGATACGCATTGATGCGCGCGCGCGCCTCGCGCAGTTTGTTGAGCGCCTCGGGAATGAACGACTGTCCGCCGAACCCCGGATTCACCGACATGATCAGCACGAGATCGACTTTGTCCATCACGTGATCGAGGTAGTTCAGCGGCGTCGCCGGATTGAACACGAGGCCCGCCTTGCAGCCGTGATCGCGGATCAGCGACAGGGTGCGGTCGATATGATCCGAACCTTCCGGATGGAAACTGATCACATTGGCGCCGGCTTTCGCGAAATCGGGCACGATGCGGTCGACCGGCCGCACCATCAGATGCACGTCGATGGGCACGTCCACGTGCGGGCGGATGGCTTCGCACACCATCGGCCCGATCGTCAGGTTCGGCACGTAGTGGTTGTCCATGACGTCGAAGTGGATCCAGTCGGCGCCGGCGGCGACGACATTGCGGACTTCCTCGCCGAGGCGGGAAAAGTCGGCAGAAAGGATGCTGGGAGCGATGTGGAATTGCGCCATGGACGTATGCGGGTAGCGGCCGAAAGTCGTGATTTTAACCCGCGTTTTCCTTCGAGTCCTTCGTCCGAATGGCCAATGGATTACGCACCGATGTGGCGCAATGGCGCCAATCGTGTTGCGGGCGTCGCGCGCATCAAGCAGAATGCCAGACCAATAGTGGCGCGCCCGCGCGGCCGTGTCTGGCGCCGCAGCGGCCGATCGATCTGGAAATGGAACAACGATGAGCCAGTACGAATTCAGCGTTTCCGTGCAGACGCGTTATTTGCCGGAGCAGTCCGACCCGGATAGCCGACAGTACGCATTCGCCTACACGCTGACGATTCGCAACACAGGCCAGGTCGCGGCGCAGTTGATTTCGCGGCACTGGATCATCACCGACAGCAACGATCACGTGCAGGAAGTGAAGGGGCTCGGCGTCGTCGGGCATCAACCGCTTCTGCCACCGGGCGAGCAGTTCGAATACACGAGCTGGGCGGTGATCGCGACGCCGGTCGGCACGATGCGCGGCGAGTATTTCTGCGTGGCGGAAGACGGCGAGCGTTTCGAGGCGCCCGTAGCGGAATTCGCGTTGCATATGCCGCGCACGCTGCACTGAGCGAAAACCGGCAGCAAGCGGCGCAAATCAGCGCCGTTTCGCCGGATCGTTCGAACGATTTTGGTTTTTCTTCTTGCCCGATGCCGTCCATACGACGATGAAGATCAGCAAGGCGAGCGCCACGAGCGACTCGAGCGCAAAAATAAGCATTGGATATTCGTCGAACAGATCAGACATGGCGGTTCCCATCAAGAACGAGCATTGTATGCGTTTCGTGCGGCAGACCGCGCGAGCAGCGGCCTGGGCCGCATCGATTGCAACGGCTGTCCTCGTCGCCTCGTGCGGAGGCGGAAATTATGTGAAACCGGGACCGAACACGGCAACCGGCACGCCGATCGTTCCCGGACAGCGCGCTGCGTCGCGCCTGACGGCGGTGAGCTGGCAGCAGGTGCCGGGCTGGCAGGACGATTCGCTGATCGGCGCGACCGCGGCGCTGCGGCAGAACTGCAGCCGGCTCGCGCGGCAGGCCAACTGGCAGAAAGCGTGCGCGGCGGCGGTGCGGCTCGACGACCTCGACATGTCGGCGGCGCGCAGCTTCTTCGAAACCTATTTCACGCCGTTCCAGCTCGCCAACACCGACGGAACGCTCGATGGTCTCGTGACCGGCTACTACGAGCCGCTGCTGCGCGGTTCGCGTACGCGTCACGGGGTGTATCAATACGCGCTGTATCGCTGGCCGTACCGTTACAAACCGGGTTCCGCGCTGCCTGCGCGCGCGCAGCTCGAACGTTCGGGCGTGCTGAACGGTAACGAACTCGTGTGGGTCGACGACCCGATCGAAGCGTTTTTCCTGCAAGTACAGGGTTCCGGGCGCGTCGTCATGGAAGACGGCGGCGTGATGCGCGTCGGCTTCGGTGGCACGAACAACCAACCGTACCGGTCGATCGGCAAGGAACTGCTCGATCGCGGCGAACTCACGCCCGCGCAGGCGACGATGCAAGGCATCAAGGCATGGGCGAAGGCGAACCCGGCGCGTGTCGACGCGCTGCTCGATGTGAATCCGCGCTTCGTTTTCTTCCGCGAAATGCCCGCGAACGAAACGATGCCCGCGAGTCTGGGCGATGGGCCCGTCGGTGCGCTCGGCGTGCCGTTGACGCCGGAACGTTCGATCGCCGTCGATCCCTCGGCGATTCCGCTCGGGACGCCAGTGTTCCTTCAGACGACGCGTCCGCTCAGCAATCAGCCGATGAACCGGCTCGTGTTCGCCCAGGACACCGGTTCGGCGATCAAGGGCGGCGTGCGTGCGGATTACTTCTGGGGGCTCGGCGACGATGCAGGCGATCTCGCCGGGCGCATGAAGCAGGGCGGCCGGATGTGGCTGTTGATGCCCAACTCCTGATTTGCGCGGTTTTCTCCTCGGTCTACAAAAGCTCGCGGCCACTGAGGCTCGCGAGCTTTTTTGCATCATGACGCCATGTTGCGCCGGTCGATCACGCGCCGCGCCTTGCCGACCGAACGTTCGATGCCGTTCACGGCAAGCACGTTCACCACGGCGCTCACGCCGATCAACGCCTTGATGTCGTAAGCGAGCGCGGACTTTGCGCTTTCGAGCGCGGCGGCGTCCGGCGCCGATTCCGGGCAGGGCTCCACATTCAGCGTGAGCACGTCGAGCGGGCCTTCCTTGGTGAGCACGATCTGATAGTGCGGCGCGAGCACCGGACGCTTCAGCAGCAACTCTTCGATCTGCGTCGGGAAGACATTGACGCCGCGCACGATCATCATGTCGTCGGAGCGGCCGGTGATCTTTTCCATGCGCCGCATCGTGCGGGCGGTGCCGGGCAAAAGACGCGTCAGATCCCGCGTGCGATAGCGAATGATTGGCAGCGCTTCTTTCGTGAGCGACGTGAACACGAGTTCACCGAATTCTCCGTCGGGCAATACTTCACCCGTTTCCGGATCGATGATTTCGGGATAGAAGTGGTCTTCCCAGATCGTCGGGCCGTCCTTGGTCTCCGCGCATTCCGATGCCACCCCAGGCCCCATCACTTCCGAGAGTCCGTAGATGTCGACGGCGTCGATACCCATGCGCGTTTCGATCGCGCGGCGCATGTCGTTCGTCCACGGCTCCGCGCCGAAAATGCCGATGCGCAGCGAGCAGCTTGCCGGATCGATGCCCTGGCGCTCGAGCTCATCGGCGATCGAAAGCATATAGCTCGGCGTCACCATGATGATGTCCGGCCGAAAGTCCTGGATCAGTTGCACTTGCTTCTCGGTCTGGCCGCCGCCGAAAGGAATCACGGTCAGTCCTGCCCGCTCCGCGCCGTAGTGCGCGCCGAGTCCCCCAGTGAAGAGTCCGTAGCCGTAGCTCACGTGAACCTTGTCGCCGCGCCTCGCGCCGGCCGCTCGAATCGAACGCGCGACGAGGTTCGCCCAGTTATCCAGATCCTGTGCCGTATAGCCGACCACGGTGGGCTTGCCCGTCGTGCCCGATGAGGCGTGAATGCGCGAAATGCGCTCCTGAGGCACGGCGAACATGCCGAACGGATAGTTGTCGCGCAGATCCTTTTTGGTCGTGAACGGAAAGCGCGCGAGATCGGCGAGCGAAGTCACTTCATCCGGATGGACGCCGGCTTCGTCGAATTTGCGCCGATATACCGGGGAATTTTCGTACGCGTGTTTGAGCGACCATTTGAGGCGCTCCAGTTGCAGCGCCGCGAGTTCGTCGCGGCTCGCCTTCTCGATCGGATCGAGCGGCAGCGAGGTGGTCATTGCTGTCTCCTTGATGCTGACTACGCGGCTCGGCTTTTTCTTTGCGCCGAGTCCTTTCTATGAATGAATCCCGTCACGCGGGGATCACGGTGCCTCTGATCTGAGCCGACTTGCCGCGGAACATCGCGACCGGCTCGCCTTCCCGGTTCGTCACGCGGATATCGTAGATGCCCGTGCGGCCGCTCAGGGTTTGCTCGATCGCTTCGGCGGTCAGTCGATCGCCGCCTTGCACGGGGCGTAGAAACTCGATTGAGCAGCCCGCCGCGACCGTGCTGATGTTGTACGAGTTGCAGGCGAACGCGAACGCGGAATCGGCCAGCGTGAACATCAGGCCGCCGTGGCAAATCGCATGGCCGTTGAGAAAATCCGGGCGCACGTCCATTTCCAGCCGCGCATAGCCGGGCCGAACTTCGATCAGCTCGATGCCGAGCGCGCGCGTGCAAGCGTCCGATTCGTACATGGCCTTGGCTGTGGCTTCCGCGAGTTGTTGTGGCGTCACAAATCTCTCCAGATTAGTTCGGTTGTCACAGACCTTCGAAGTGCGGCGCGCGCTTCTCCTTGAACGCGGCGACACCCTCGATGTAGTCGTGTGACGCACCCAGTTCGCGCTGCAGATCGCGTTCGAGATCGAGTTGCTGGTCGAAGGTCTTGTTTGCGCTCGCGCGGATCGCTTGCTTGATCGCGACGACCGCGCGCGCCGGCTGCTGCGCCAGTTGGGCGGCCAGTTGCGCGGCTGTTTGTTGCAACTCGGCATCCTCGACGACGCGCCAGACAATGCCCCAGGCCTCCGCCTTTTCGGCGCTGAGCTTTTCACCCGTCAACGCAAGGCCGAGCGCACGCGCTTCACCGACGCGACGCGGCAAGAGCCATGTGCCACCTGAATCAGGCACGAGGCCGATCTTCACGAATGCCTGAATGAAGCTGGCCGAGCGCGCCGCGACGACGAGGTCGCACGCCATCGCGAGATTGGCGCCTGCGCCCGCAGCCGTGCCGTTCACGGCGGCAATGACCGGTATCGGCATGGCCTGAAGTCTGCGCACGAGAGGATTGAAGTATTCATCGACGAGCGCGCCGAGGTCCGACATCGAGCCCGGCGTGAAATCCAGGTCCGCGAGGTCCTGTCCCGCGCAAAATCCGCGGCCCGCGCCGGTAATGACGAGCGCGCGGGCATTGGACGCCTCGATTTCAGCCAGTGCCTGATTCAGCTCGCGATGCATTTCGCGCGTGAAGCTGTTCAGTTTGTCGGGACGGTTGAGCGTCAATGTCGCGACGCGTGTCTCGACGTCGACCTGAAACAACACGGACTTCTCTGTCATTGCTTTTCCTCTGATAGCCGATCCTCGGCCACGACGGTTGTTTGACGGCTTTCCTTACATGCCGATACTAGCCGCGCGGCCGCCGGCTTTCCATTAGGCCGAATGGCATAAGCCGTTTGAACGGCGATTCGGCCTCAGAACTTTTTGTGTCGATCGGCTTATGCCGTTTGGCCAGCTTCCGCAGGCGCCGCCTTCGGTGCAACATGGACCCGGCTTTGCACCACACGGAAGCGGTTCGCGACGAAGGCCGCATCCGAAAGCGCGGCATTGGCCGCAGGGTTGGCGCCCGTGCCGTGAAAGTCCGAGAACGCAGCCGTCTGATTGACGAAGACACCGCCGGTGAGATTGATCGAGAGCGCGACGCCGCCTTCGATTGCTGCTTCGTGCGCGGCTTCGATTACCTTGTCGTCGGTGCTGTAGACCGAGAACGTCAACGCGCCGTGCGTGCGCGCGATCGAGCCGGCGAGCTCCAGCGAATGCGCGGTCGAGTCGGTTGCGACGACGAACGAAATCGGACCGAACCATTCCTTGGTGAACTTGCCTTCGTCGGTGCGCGCGTCGAGTTTGAGCATCAGCGGGGTGTGAACCCGTGCATCGGGGAACGCCGGGTGCGCGAGGGACTGACTGTCGAGCAGGACGTTGCCGAGTTCGCGCGCTTCGGCGACGCGGCTCACGACGCCGTCGTTCTGAATCGCGCCCGTGAACTCGACGGCGCGGGCCGGATCGGACGCAAGCTTTTCGACGGCGCTCGCGAGCGCCTTCGCGACGTCGTCAAAGCTCAATTGACCGTCGGCGGTGCGGATGCCATCGCGCGGCACGTAGATGTTCTGCGGCGCCGTGCACATCTGGCCGGAATAGAGGGCGAGCGAAAAGGCGATGTTGCGCGCGACGGCCTTCATGTCATCCACGGAATCGATCACGATCTGGTTGACGCCCGCCTTTTCCGTGTACACCTGCGCCTGATGCGCGTTGCGCTCGAGCCAGGTGCCGTTTTGCGTGCTGCCCGTGAAATCGATCAGCTTGATTTCCGGACGCACGGCGAGTTCCTGGACCAAGGCGCCGTCGTTGGGTTCGGTGGCCAGCAGCGTGACGAGGTTCGGATCGAAGCCCGCTTCACGAAGCACTTCACGTGCGATACGCACGGTGATCGCGAGCGGCAGGATCGCGCCGGGGTGCGGTTTGACGATGACGGCATTGCCGGTCGCGAGATCGGCGAACATTCCCGGATAGCCGTTCCAGGTCGGGAACGTGCAGCAGCCGAGCACGAGGCCCGTGCCGCGCGGGACGATGGAGAAACGCTTTTGCATCGCCAGCGGCGGATTTTTGCCTTGCGGCTTTTCCCAATGGGCATCGGCGGGAATGCGGCGCAATTGATCCCACGCATAGACGACTGCTTCGAGCGCCCGGTCTTGCGCGTGCGGACCACCGGCCTGGAACGCCATCATGAACGCCTGGCCGGTCGTATGCATGACGCTGTAGGCGATCTCGAAGCTGGCGCGATTCAGCCGCGACAGGATTTCGAGGCTTACGCCGACCCATGCCCGCGGGCCAGCCGCGCGCCAGCCGGATTGTGCCTTGGCTGCCGCCTGGATCAGCGCGTCGGGATCGGCTTTCGGATAGCGGATGTCGAGCGCGACGCCGAACGGCGAGCGCTCGCTCCCGACCGTTTCGCCCGTCGAAGGCTGATCGAGTTCGAAGGTCTTGCCGAAGTGGCCTTTGAACGCTGCCTCTCCGTCTGCGCTTGCGGTTTCCCCGTACACTTTGGGGCTCGGCATTTCGGCGAACGGGCTCCAGTAGCCGCGTGTTTCGATGGCTGCGAGCGCTTTGTCGAGCGTCGATTCGTGCTTCGTGAATAGCGGATGTGTCATGGTCGCGAGAAGAAAACGAGGGAAAGGTATCGGGTCGAATAATTAACCGACCGGTTGGTTGGTGATGGTAGCATTATCGAGATGCTGTGACGACGTCTTTTCATTAGGGCTTACCAGAGGATCCCAAGGAGGAGTGAATGGCTTACGAGAATCTGCTGGTCGAAACGCGTGGTCGGGTAGGGTTGATCACGCTCAACCGACCGAAAGCGCTGAACGCGCTGAACGATGCGCTGATGGACGAACTGGGGGCCGCGCTCAAGGCGTTCGACGCCGATGAAGACATCGGTGCAATCGTGCTGACGGGCAGCGAGAAGGCGTTCGCCGCTGGCGCCGATATCGGCATGATGGCCAGCTATTCCTATATGGATGTCTACAAGGGCGACTACATCACCCGCAACTGGGAGACGATCCGCACGATTCGCAAGCCGATCATTGCTGCAGTCGCCGGTTTTGCGCTCGGGGGTGGCTGCGAGCTCGCGATGATGTGCGACATTGTCATCGCCGCCGATACGGCCAGGTTCGGTCAGCCGGAGATCAAGCTGGGCGTGATTCCCGGTGCCGGCGGCACGCAGCGCTTGCCGCGCGCCGTTTCGAAGGCCAAGGCGATGGACCTGTGCCTGACTGCGCGCATGATGGATGCGGGCGAGGCCGAGCGTGCGGGACTGGTGTCGCGCGTCGTTGGGGCGGATCGTCTTCTCGATGAGGCTGTCGAGGCCGCGACGATCATCGCCGGCTTCTCGCTGCCTGCGGTGATGATGGCCAAGGAGGCGGTCAACCGCGCGTACGAAACGACTCTTGCTGAAGGCGTGCATTTCGAGAGACGGCTGTTCCATTCGCTATTCGCCACGGACGATCAGAAAGAGGGAATGGCGGCATTCGTCGAGAAACGTAAGCCGGTTTTCAAGCATCGATGACCTAGTTCGTGAAAGCACTTGCGCTTCTTGATCCCA
>NZ_CAJMZL010000041.1:0-56767 GCF_905220305.1 Caballeronia sp. J97
CCGCGAAATCGGGATCCGGCGAAACCAAAAAAAACAAAAACGGACCGGCACCGACCACTTCCCCCAGACGAGAGGGAAGCAACCCAGCACCGGTCCGCAGGGACCGACTCACCCCAAGCTTACTGACAAGCCTCGCACTCGTCGAAACCCGGATCGCCCGGACGCATCATGCACACGGGACCATCGGCTTCCGGAGCCGCCGCCTCGACCGCCGGCGTGCTCGCAGCCGCGGCGTTGAAGCCGCCCTTGCCGGCGCCCGATGCACCGCCACTGACACCACCACCGAACCCGCCAGCCGCGCCCGCCCCACCCTCACCCGAAGAAGGCACCGCGTTCAGCGCGCCGTGTGCGACCGTCGACTTCTCGACATGCGTCGCCGCCATCGTGCGGAGGTAATACGTGGTCTTGAGGCCACGAATCCACGCGAGCTTGTAGACCTCGTCGAGCTTCTTGCCCGACGCGCCCGCCATGTAGATGTTCAGCGACTGCGCCTGGTCGATCCACTTCTGACGGCGCGACGCCGCCTCGACCAGCCACTTCGGATCGACTTCGAACGCGGTCGCGTAGATCGCGCGCAGATCCGCCGGAATGCGGTCGATGCGCGAGAGCGTGCCGTCGAAGTACTTCAGATCCGACACCATCACTTCGTCCCACAGGCCGCGCGCCTTCAGGTCACGCACGAGGTAATCGTTCACGACCGTGAATTCGCCCGACAGATTCGACTTCACATACAGATTCTGGAACGTCGGCTCGATACAGGCCGACACGCCGATGATGTTCGAGATCGTCGCCGTCGGCGCGATCGCCACGCAGTTCGAATTGCGCATGCCGTACGTCGAAATGCGCGAGCGCAGTTCGGGCCAATCCATCGTTTCGGACGTATCGACTTCGACATACCCGCCGCGCGCCTGCTCCAGCAGCTTCAGCGAATCCTGCGGAAGAATGCCGCGATCCCACAGAGAGCCGCGATACGTCGCGTAACGGCCGCGCTCTTCCGCGAGCTCCGTCGACGCATAGTAAGCGTAGTAGCAGACGGCTTCCATCGAACGATCGGCGAACTCGACCGCTTCGCCCGACGCATACGGCGTGCGCAGCAGATGCAGGCAGTCCTGGAAGCCCATGATGCCCATGCCGACCGGACGATGCTTCAGGTTCGAGTTGCGCGCCTTCGGCACCGCGTAATAGTTGATGTCGATGACGTTGTCGAGCATGCGCATCGCGACGCTGATGGTGCGCTTGAGCTTCGCGTGATCCAGCGCGTAGCTGCCGTCGGCCTGCTTGACCATGTGCGCGACGAGGTTCACCGAGCCGAGGTTGCACACGGCGATTTCCGTCTCGCTCGTGTTCAGCGTGATTTCCGTGCACAGGTTCGACGAGTGCACGACGCCGACGTGCTGCTGCGGCGAGCGCACGTTGCACGGATCCTTGAACGTGATCCACGGATGGCCCGTTTCGAACAGCATGCCGAGCATCTTGCGCCACAGTTGCGCCGCCGGCAGCTTCTTGAACAGCTTGATCTCGCCGCGCGCGGCTTTCTCTTCGTAAGCGACATACGCCTTTTCGAAGTCCGCGCCGAACAGATCGTGCAGGTCGGGGCACGTCGACGGCGAGAACAGCGTCCAGTCGCCGCCTTCGACGACGCGCTTCATGAACAGATCGGGAATCCAGTTCGCCGTGTTCATGTCGTGCGTGCGGCGACGGTCATCGCCCGTGTTCTTGCGCAGCTCGAGAAACTCCTCGATGTCGAGGTGCCACGATTCGAGGTACGCGCACACCGCGCCCTTGCGCTTGCCGCCCTGGTTCACCGCGACGGCCGTGTCGTTCACGACCTTAAGGAACGGCACGACGCCTTGCGACTTGCCGTTCGTGCCCTTGATGTGCGAGCCGAGCGCGCGCACACGCGTCCAGTCGTTGCCGAGGCCGCCCGCGAACTTCGACAGCAGCGCGTTTTCCTTCAGCGCCTCGTAGATGCCGTCGAGATCGTCAGCGACGGTCGTCAGGTAGCACGACGACAATTGCGAGCGATGCGTGCCCGAGTTGAACAGCGTCGGCGTCGACGACATGAAGTCGAACGACGACAGCACGTTGTAGAACTCGATCGCGCGAGCCTCGCGGTCGATTTCGTTCAGCGACAGACCCATCGCGACACGCATGAAGAATGCCTGCGGCAATTCGATACGCGTGCCATCGACGTGCAGGAAGTAGCGGTCGTACAGCGTCTGCAGGCCGAGATAGCCGAATTGCAGATCGCGGTTCGCGTCGAGCGCGGCGCCGAGGCGCTTCAGATCGAATTGCTGGAGCTTTTCGTCGAGCAGGCCTGCTTCGACGCCGCGCTTGATGAACAGCGGGAAGTATTCGGCGTAACGCTCGCCCATTTCGGCTTGCGTCACTTCCTCTTCGAGAATTTCGCGGCGGATCGTGTGCAGCAGGATGCGTGCGGTGACCTGGCTGTACGCCGGATCCTTTTCGATCATCGTGCGCGCGGCGAGGATGGCCGAGTCGTAGACCTGCGACATCGGCACGCCGTCGTACAGATTCTTGATCGTTTCCGCGACGATCGGTTCGGCGGACACCGCATCGCCCAGATTCGCGCATGCGGAGACGATCAGCGCCTTCAGCGCTTCGAGATCGAGCGGACGCGTGACGCCGTTGTCCGTCACGTTGATCGCGCCATCGTGCCCTTGCGCGGTTTGCGCCTGCGCGCGCTCCTGCGAACGCTGCTGCGTGCGCTTCTCGCGATACAGCACGTAGGCGCGCGCGACGTTATGCTCGCCGCCGCGCATCAGCGCGAGCTCGACCTGATCCTGAATGTCTTCGATGTGAAACGTGCCGCCATGCGGACGGCTGCGCACGAGCGCGCGCACGACGGCTTGCGTCAGTTGCTCGACGAGCTCGCGCACGCGCGCCGATGCGGCGCCCTGCCCGCCGTTCACGGCGATGAACGCCTTCGTCACGGCGATCGCGATTTTCGTCGGCTCGAACGACACCACGCTTCCGTTGCGACGGATGACTTTGTAGTCGGCAAACGTCGTGTTCGGCGCGAGCGCCTCTGCGCCCACGGCCTGCGCACCGCCCATCGGCTGTACGGATGCGCCTTCGTAGGAAGGCGTGGCGTTTTCGGTGGTTTGCATGTGCAAAACTCCTGGTGTTCGAATGGTGCGGATGGTCCGCGGATTTATCACTTATGCCGCGCGCGTCACGAGGTCGTCATGAAGGTCGCGCGGAGTTTTGGCGGTCAAGCCGGGCTGTGCGTACAGCAGGCTGAAAACACGAATCGCGGCGCTTTACGGCCCGCATTGTTCTTGGCGTCTCATGCGGTGCCCGCGTTGGCGCGCGGTGTCGGGTCGACGCAATTCGCGCTCACTTGCTTGCCTTCTTCACGGTGCTGCTCGCTGGCGCCCGATGCGCCCCACGCCTCTCTCCTCGCAAAGAGAACCGTCTCGCGCATCGCCCCGGGCCAGCCAAACTTCTCTTACGCCGGAAAGCGGGCGGCGCCGGCTCATCGGAGCGGGCGCCGCCTCAACAACACAAGATCTAGTGCAAAGTACGTCTTTCGGCACCAAGTATAGTGGACAACCGCGCAGTCTCAAAAAGTTTTATTTGCCCTGAGTCTGCCGTTGCGGGGTTGACTTTTGCTGCCGCGAAGCACGACAAGGCCTCGCGCGGGACGCTGCTGCGCCGCAACGAGAAAGACCTTACGCATCGCTCAGATGTTGGATTGAAACGGGAAGAATGAAGGCGGCAGCGCGCTGTCCTGACGCAGACGCGGCCAATCGAAATGCGGGCCCGGATCGGTTTTGCGGCCTGGCGCGATATCGGAATGTCCGGCTACCGCATCGATCGGATAACGCTTCACGACGATCCGCACGAGCGCGGCGAGCGCCTCGTATTGCGCGTCTTCGAACGGCACGCGATCGCTGCCTTCGAGTTCGATGCCGATCGAGAAATCGTTGCAGCGCTCGCGTCCGCAAAACGACGAGACGCCCGCGTGCCACGCGCGTTCATCGCAGGAGACGAACTGTTCGATTGCACCGCCGCGACGGATCACGAAGTGCGCCGACACGCGCATGCCACGGAGATGATCGAAGTACGGATGCGCATCGTGATCGAGCGTATTGAGGAAGAAGTCCGCGATCGCGTTCGTCGTGAAATCGTCGGGCGGCAGACTGATGTTGTGCACGACGACAAGCGTCGGCACGGCGTTGCCCGGACGCGCCTCGAAGTTCGGCGACGGCAGGCGCGTCACGCTCGTGAGCCAGCCTTGCGCGTCGATGTGCGGATCGCCGTGCCTGACGACGTGCATGTTCATCGGGCGTCGCGGCCAGTCGGACGGCTGGCGTAGTGGCGCGCGTGATCGGCACAGCAGAAGCGCTCGCCCGCGACGACGATCGATTCGCTGCGCGGCGTGTGCACGCCGCATTGCGCGCAACGGATGAGCGGATCGGCGAGCTGCGGCGCGCCCTTCGCAGCGCCGTTGCCATTACCGTAGCCATTGCGCGCGTGGCGCGCGCCATTTGCGCCGCCCGCGGTCGCGCCGCCGGCCTGCGCCTCGCCCTGTTGCGCGCGCTCGTTCGCGCGGCGCAGCTTCTTCAGAAGCCACTGGCTCACAAAGAAGAGAACGATCAGAAAGAAGAAATTTCGCATCGATTCAATGCCGGTAAATTCAGACGCTCAGACGACCGCGCGATGCAGCAGCACTTCGAACACGAAGCGGCTGCCGACATAGGCGAGCAGCAGCGCGGCGAACGACGCGAGCACCCAGCGCAACGCGGCGCGTCCGCGCCATCCGGAGATGCGGCGCGCGGTGAGCAACGCGCCGAACATCAGCCAGGAGACGAAAGCGAACACGGTCTTGTGATCGAAGCGCAGCGCGCGATCGACCAGTTGTTCGTTGAACGCGATGCCCGACACGAGCGTGAGCGTGAGCAGCACGAAGCCGGCCGCGATCAGGCGGAACAGCAGCTTTTCCAGCGTGAGGAGCGGCGGCAGCGTGTCGAGCCAGCTCGCGAGCCAGCCGTTGCCCGTATGACGCGTCGCCATTCCGCGCATGCGCTGCAGGCGACGCTCGAGCATCAGCATCAGCACGGCGTGCAGCGCGGCGATCGCGAAAAGCCCGTACGCGATGTTCGCGATCAGGAAATGCAGCTTGAACATCGGCGCGGCGGAGTACGACAGCACGCGCACGCCGCCGAAGACGAGCGGCAACAGCGACGCGATGCACGCGAGCGGCAACACGAGCAGGCGCAGGCCGTCGAGCGGGAAAAAGAAACTTTCGATCCAGTAGATGCCCGCGCCGAGCCAGAACATCGCGGAGAGCGCGAACGCGAAACCGAAAATCATCGCGTTCTGAGGGAAGATCGTCGTGTGCAGCAGGAGCCCATGTACGAGGAGCGCTACTAATAATAGAGCGCGCCCCGGCACGCCCATGTCCGGCGACTTTTTGGGCGCCGCCGCCGGCGCAATGCCCGAAGGCACGCCGGCCAGCGCCGGCTCCACGGCCGTGTGGCGATGCGCGCGCCAGCCCGCCACGGCGAGCCCGCCGTAGAGAAGCGCAGTGAGGGCATACAGTACAATATCCATGTTCGAAGTTTACACTAGGCCCTTGAATCGCGACGTTTTCCCCCTTGCGGCAATGCGGGGCGATGCGTCGTTTTGCGCTGAAAAAAGGGCCGCACTCACTACCGTTTCCCCATGCTCGATAACCTGACTCAACGGATGGCGCGCGTCGTCAAGACGCTGCGCGGCGAGGCTCGACTCACCGAAGCCAACACGCAAGAGATGTTGCGGGAAGTGCGCCTCGCGCTGCTCGAAGCGGACGTGGCGCTGCCGGTCGTGCGCGAATTCATCGCGAAGGTGAAGGAAAAGTCGCTCGGCGAGGAAGTGCTGTCGAGCCTGTCGCCGGGTCAGGCGCTCGTCGGCGTCGTCCAGAAGGAACTGACGGCCGTGATCGGCGGCGATTACGAAGGCAAGGCCGCGGAACTGAATCTGGCCGTCGCGCCGCCCGCCGTGATCCTGATGGCCGGCCTGCAAGGCGCCGGTAAAACGACCACCACGGGCAAGCTCGCCAAGCTCTTGCGCGAGAAGAGCAAGAAGAAAGTCCTGACCGTTTCGGTCGACGTCTACCGCCCCGCCGCTATCCGTCAGTTGCAGACGGTGACCGAGCAGGTCGGCGCGGACTTTTTCCCGTCGGAGCCGAATCAGAAGCCCGCGGATATCGCGCGCGCCGCGATCGACTGGGCGAAGCGTCACTATCACGATGTCGTGATCGTCGATACGGCCGGCCGTCTTGGTATCGACGAAGCGATGATGAAGGAGATCAGCGAGCTGCACACGCTGCTCAAGCCCGCTGAAACGCTCTTCGTCGTCGATGCGATGCTCGGTCAGGACGCGGTCAACACCGCGAAGGCGTTCAACGACGCGCTGCCGCTGACCGGCGTCGTGCTCACGAAGCTCGACGGCGATTCGCGCGGCGGCGCGGCGCTCTCCGTGCGTCACGTTACCGGCAAGCCGATCAAGTTCGTCGGCGTCGCGGAAAAGCTCGACGGCCTCGAAGTCTTCCATCCGGATCGCATGGCGAACCGGATTCTCGGCATGGGCGACATCCTCGCGCTCGTCGAGGAAGCGCAGCGCGGCGTCGACACGCAGGCCGCGCAGAAGCTCGCCGACAAGGTCAAGAAAGGCGGCGACTTCGACCTGAACGACTTCAAGGCGCAGTTGTCGCAGATGAAGAAAATGGGCGGCCTGTCGTCGCTGATGGACAAACTGCCCGCGCAGTTCCAGCAAGCCGCGCAAGGCGCGGACATGAACAACGCCGAAAAGCAGATGCGCCGCATGGAAGGCATCATCAATTCGATGACGCTGCAGGAGCGCGCGAAGCCGGAGCTCATCAAGGCCGCGCGCAAGCGCCGCATCGCCGCGGGCGCCGGCGTGCACGTGCAGGAAGTGAACCGCATGCTCAACCAGTACGAGCAGATGCGCGGCATGATGAAGAAGCTGAAGGGCGGCAATCTGCAGAAGATGATGCGCGGCATGAAAGGCATGCTGCCCGGCATGCGCTAAAAACGCAGTTCAACGAGCCCGCGCTTGCCTCGCCCTACGCTGCGGAAAGCGCGGGTTTATCATATGGCGCACGCCGCCGTTTTTTTCCACACTAAGAAGTCAGCCTCTCCCCCGCTTTCCCTATGAATCGCGAAGAAGCTCTGCATATTTTCAGCCACTCCGAAGAGATCGTCACGGCTGACGAAGTCAACGCATCGATCGGCAAGATGGCTTCGGCCATCAAGGCGGCGACGAAAGACGACTTCCCGCTCGTGCTCTCGGTCATGGGAGGCGCGGCCGTGTTCACCGGCATGCTGCTGCCGCATCTCGACTTCCCGCTCGAGTTCGATTACATCCACCTGACGCGCTATCGCAATGCCATCAAGGGCGGCAGCGAGATGCAGTGGCGCGTGGCGCCGGCGGAATCGGTGAAGGATCGCGTGGTGCTCGTGCTCGACGATATCCTCGACGAAGGCGAGACGATGGCCGCGATCCGGGACCGCATCATGGCGATGGGCGCGAAGACGTTCCTCTCGGCGGTGCTGTGCGAGAAGATCATCCCGAAGGCGAAGCCGCTGCGTCCGGATTTTTGCGGATTCGAGGTGCCGGATCGCTACGTGTTCGGATGCGGGATGGACGCGAAAGGCTACTGGCGGAATCTGCCGACGATCCGGGCGTTGACCGAAGGCGCGTGATCGACGCCCACCCAAAAAGAAAAGCGGCCCGGGCGGCCGCTTTTTTTATAGCTGATGCACGAAAGTGCGTATGCCCGTCAAAATCATTTCGACGGAAATCGCCACCAGCACGAGCCCCATCAAACGCTCGAAAGCCGTCACCACACGCTCGCCGAGCCATTGCTGAATCTTCTCGGCGAGTATCAGCACGATCGCGCAGACGATCATCGTCACCGTAAGCGCGCCGATCCACTCGAACATCTTGCCGGGCGCCTGCGACGTCAGCAGCATCACGGTCGCGAGCGCCGACGGTCCCGCCAGCGCTGGAATCGCCAGCGGCACGATCAGCGGTTCACCGCCGCGCGAATCGCCGCCCATGGCTCCGTCCGGATGCGGGAAGATCATTCGCAGCGCGATCAGAAACAGCACGATCCCGCCCGCGATGCGCAACGATACGTCGGTGAGATTCATCGCGCGCAGGAAGCGATCGCCCGCCAGCATGAACACCAGCAGAATCACAAACGCGATCGCCACTTCCCGAAGCACCACGACGCGGCGCCGCTCTCTGGCGACGCCGCGCAGCGCGTTGATGAAGATCGGAATGTTGCCGAGCGGATCGGTGATCAGCAGCAGCAGGATCGTCGCCGACAGGAAGTTGTACTGCATTACTTCCCGAGCGCGGCCCGGACCTTGGCCATGACGACGTCCGCGGCTTCATCGACCGGCAGCAGCGTGGCTTCGGCATCGCGACGGCCCTGATATTCCAGCTTGCCTTCCTTCAGCCCGCGATCGCCGATCACGATGCGATGCGGCACGCCGATCAGCTCCCAGTCCGCGAACATGACGCCCGGACGCTCGCCGCGATCGTCGAGGATTACGTCGACGCCCGCTGCCTGAAGCGTTGCGTAGAGCTTGTCGGCCTGCTGGCGAACGGCGTCGCTGCGGTCGTAGCCCATCGGGCAGATCACGACTTCGAACGGCGCGATGGCTTCCGGCCAGATGATGCCCTTGTCATCGAAGTTCTGTTCGATCGCCGCGCCCAGCACCCGCGTGACGCCGATGCCGTAGCAGCCCATCTGCATCGGCGCGGGTTTGCCGTTTTCGTCGAGAAAGGTCGCGCCCATCGCGTCGGAGTACTTCGTGCCGAGCTGGAACACGTGACCCACCTCGATGCCGCGGCAGATTTCGAGCGTACCCTTCCCGTCCGGCGACGGATCGCCCGCGACGACATTGCGGATATCCGCCACTTCCGGCTCGGGCAGATCGCGGCCCCAGTTCACGCCGGTCGTGTGGAAATCGACCTCGTTCGTGCCGACGACGAAATCGCTCATGTTCGCGACCGTGCGGTCCGCGATCACGCGCACGGGCTTCTTCGTGCCGATCGGGCCGAGATAGCCCGGCGGCGTGCCGAACCATTCGATGATCTCGGCTTCGGTCGCAAAGCGATAACCCTTCAGGCCGGGCAGCTTGCCGGTCTTGATGTCGTTGAGCGAGTGATCGCCGCGCAGCATCAGCAGCCAGATCGTGGGCTCGGCGCCTTCGTTGTCCGTTGCCAGAACGATCGACTTGATCGTGCGCTCGAGCGGGATGTTCAAAAGCTGCGCGACCGCTTCGCATTTCGCGGCGCCGGGCGTCGGCGTCTTTTTCAGCTCTTCGGCCGGCGCAGCGCGTTTCTCGATGAGCGGCAGCGCATCGGCCGCTTCGACGTTGGCCGCGAAGTCCGAGTCCGGGCAATAGGCGATGTCGTCCTCGCCGGTATCGGCGATCACGTGGAATTCATGCGAGCCGCTGCCGCCGATCGAACCGTTGTCCGCCGCGACCGCGCGGAACTCCAGCCCGATGCGCGTGAAGATGCGCACATAGGCTTCGTACATCTTGCGATACGACTCGGCGAGGCCGTCGAAGTCCTTATCGAAGGAATAGGCGTCCTTCATGATGAACTCGCGGCCGCGCATCACGCCGAAGCGCGGGCGGATCTCGTCGCGGAACTTCGTTTGAATCTGATAGAAGTTCACCGGCAACTGGCGATAGCTCTTGATCTCGCGACGCGCGATGTCGGTCACCACTTCCTCGTGCGTCGGGCCCATCACGAAATCGCGCTCGTGGCGATCCTTGAAGCGCAGCAGCTCCGGGCCGTATTGCTCCCAGCGGCCCGATTCCTGCCAAAGTTCGGCGGGCTGCACGGCGGGCATCAGCAATTCGAGCGCGCCCGCGCGGTTCATCTCTTCACGCACGATGGCTTCGACCTTGCGCACCGAGCGCAGGCCGATCGGCATGTAATCGTAGATGCCGCCCGCGACGCGGCGGATCATGCCTGCGCGCATCATCAGCTTGTGGCTGACGATCTCGGCGTCGGCGGGAGCTTCTTTCAGGGTGCCGATGAAGAAACGGGATGCTTTCATTCAAATTTTCCAAAAGCGGCGCGCGCTTCGGTGCCGTTGTGGCGCCGGAGCAGGCGGATCGAAGGTGAACGACGGAAACGGTCGACGGCTTTGCAAGGGAGAAGATTTTGCCGTCTTCCCGGAACGCTGGCAAAGCCTCTTGCGCCCGGGTCCGGCAAACAGGCCCCGAATTCGGGTTCGTGCCGGTGCGCGGGGTCCGTTAACTGTTTATAATCAAAGCAATTTTAAAGGATTTGAAGGTGGCTGTATGCTGGATCGTGAAGGCTTTCGCCCGAACGTCGGCATCATCCTCTTGAACGCGCGCAACGAAGTGTTTTGGGGCAAGCGGCTGCGTGAACATTCCTGGCAGTTTCCGCAAGGGGGCATCAAATACGGCGAGACCCCTGTGCAAGCGATGTATCGGGAGTTACACGAAGAAACCGGCCTGCTACCGGAGCATGTGAAAGTTGTCGGTCGCACGCGCGACTGGCTGCGTTATGAGGTGCCGGACAAGTTCATCAAGCGCGAGGTGCGCGGACATTATCGCGGTCAGAAACAAATCTGGTTTCTGCTGCGCATGGTGGGACGCGATTGCGACATCTGCCTGCGTGCGACGGACCATCCGGAGTTCGATGCCTGGCGCTGGAACGAGTATTGGGTACCGCTGGATGCGGTCATCGAGTTCAAGCGCGACGTTTATCAAATGGCTCTCACCGAGCTGTCCCGCTTCCTGCGGCGCACCAACTCCCGCGGTGAACGCGGCGAGCGAGCCGCGCATCACGGACTGCGCTATCCACGCGTCGTCCAGACAATGACGATCGAAGCACCTGCCGTAACTGCCTCCGGCGCGGCGGTTCAGGCAGAATGCACGGTCAGCGAAGAAGTGCATGTGATCGTGCAGCGCTCATCGTGAGACCGGGCGTGCGATCTATCGCCACAGTGCTTCGCACACTTTGACACTCAGCACGACTCCGATCGATGGCACGGCGAATTTTTTCGCCGTGCCATCTCGCTTTGTTCCGCCGGGCGGCCTCAACAGGTCCGCGCGCATGTTTCCGGGAAGATCCAATTGAAAGTGAATGCCTCACTCGCGGTAATCGCGGCATCCGCGGCAGCGCTTGCCGTGCTCGCCGGCTGCTCCAGCAACAAAGCCCCGTCCACGCAGGACGATGGCGTGTTCACCTATCTGCTCGACCGCAAGCCGAACTGGACCGAAGACAAGATCGACACGATGCCGCCGCTGCCGCAAGCGTCGAATCTGATCGCCTTCAACGTATCGCAAAACACGCCGCTCACGTTTTCCGTCGACAAGACGACGCTCACCGTCGGCAAGGACGGCGTCGTGCGCTATGTGGTCGTCGTCACGAGTCCGGCGGGCGCGCGCAACGTCAACTATGAAGGCATTCGCTGCGATACCTACGAATGGCGCCGCTACGCGAGCATCAACGACGACCAGAGCGGCTGGGATCAAGGTTCGGCGTTCGAGTTCAAGCGCATCGAGAACGGCGAGTTGAACGCGTATCAGGCGGCGCTCTATCAGGATTACTTCTGCACGAGCAAGCTGCCTGTCGGCACGGCGAAGCAGATCGTCAACAACATGGAATACAAGCGCACGCAGAGTTCGATCAATCTGCGCTGATACGGCTTCCGATATGACAAAGCCCGCTGGCCTTGCGGCTCAGCGGGCTTTTTTGCTCCAGGCGCGCCGAATCAGACGAGCACCAGATTGTCGCGATGGATCAGTTCCGGCTCCAGCATGTAGCCGAGGACCGATTCGATCTCGCCGCTCGGCCGCCGATGAATCAGCCGCGCCTCCGAGCTGCTGTAGTTCGTTATGCCGCGTGCGACTTCCTGCCCTCGAGCGTTGACGCACGCGATCACTTCGCCGCGATCGAATGCGCCTTTCACGTCGATCACACCGATCGGCAAAAGGCTCTTGCCGTCGGCGGTGAGCTTGTTGACGGCGCCGTCATCGATCACGACGTGCCCGCGCACCTGCAAGTGATCCGCCATCCACTGCTTGCGCGCCGCCATGCGCGCAGTGCGCGCGATGAGTTGCGTGCCGATCATTTCGCCCGATGCGAGGCGCGTGAGCACATCGGCTTCACGGCCGCTCGCGATCACCGTGTTCGCGCCGCTGTGCGCCGCGCGCTTCGCCGCGAGAATCTTGGTCAGCATGCCGCCGCGTCCGAGACTCGAGCCCGCGCCGCCCGCCATCTGCTCGAGTTCGGGCGTGCCGGCATCGGCTTGCTCGACGAGCGTCGCGTTCGGATCCTTGCGCGGATCGGCGGTGAAAAGGCCGCGCTGATCGGTGAGGATGACGAGCGCATCGCCTTCGATCAGGTTCGCGACGAGTGCGCCGAGCGTGTCGTTGTCGCCGAACTTGATTTCGTCGGTGATGACGGTGTCGTTCTCGTTGATGATCGGCACCGCGCCCAGACGCAGAAGCGTGAGCAGCGTGGAGCGCGCATTCAGATAGCGTTCGCGATCGGCGAGGTCGGCATGCGTGAGCAGGATCTGCGCGGTACGGATACCGTGCGCCCCGAAGCTGCTCTCGTAGACTTGCGCGAGCCCCATCTGGCCGACCGCGGCCGCGGCCTGCAGTTCGTCGATTTCGCGCGGCCGTTTCGTCCAGCCGAGCCGGTGAATGCCTTCCGCGATCGCGCCCGAACTCACGAGCACGACTTCCTTGCCCTGCTCGCGCAACGCCGCGATCTGCGACGCCCAGCGCGAGATTGCCGCATGATCGAGCCCGCGCCCGTCGTTGGTGACGAGACTGGACCCTACTTTCACTACGATTCGCTTCGCAGCGGCGATGACCGAACGCATCGTGCGCTTTCTCCTCGTCGTTATTCGTCGTCTTGGTTGGCCTGCTGTTTCGCTGCGTCCTCGCGAAAACGCACGTCGGCGGCGAGATCTTCCGCTTCCGCCGCGCGCGACGCGTCGGAATGCTGCGAGATGTAGTCGTAGATCGCGTACGTAAGCGCTTCGCAGCCCTGACCCGTCAGCGCCGAAATCTCGAACACCGGACCGTCCCACTCGAAACGCTCGACGAAGTCGGCAATGCGCGCTTCGCGTTCGTCTTCCGGCACCATGTCGAGCTTGTTCAGCACGAGCCAGCGCGGCTTCTCGTAGAGCGCCTCGTCGTACTTGCGCAATTCGTTGACGATCGCCTTCGCCTCCACGACCGGATCGACGTTTTCATCGAACGGCGCCATGTCGACGAGATGCAGCAGGACGCCCGTGCGCTGCAGATGACGCAGGAAACGATGCCCGAGGCCCGCGCCTTCCGCTGCGCCTTCGATCAGACCGGGAATGTCCGCGATCACGAAGCTCTTGCTCGGCCCGACGCGCACCACGCCGAGATTCGGCGCGAGCGTCGTGAACGGATAATCCGCGATCTTCGGCCGCGCGTTCGACACCGACGAGATGAACGTCGATTTTCCCGCGTTCGGCATGCCGAGCAGACCGACATCGGCGAGTACTTTCAGCTCGAGCTTGAGCATGCGGCGCTCGCCGGGCTTGCCGTCGGTTTTCTGGCGCGGCGCGCGGTTCGTGCTCGACTTGAAATGCAGGTTGCCGAGCCCGCCCGCGCCGCCCTGCGCGATCAGCACTTGCTGATTGTGCTCGGTCAAGTCGGCGATGATTTCGCCCGTTTCCTGATCCGAAATGATCGTGCCGACCGGCATGCGCAGCGTGATGTCGTCGCCGCCCTTGCCATAGCAGTCGGAGCCGCGGCCGTTTTCGCCGTTGCGCGCCTGATGCTTCTTGGAGAACCGGTAGTCGATCAGCGTGTTGATATTGCGATCGCCGACTGCGTAGACGCTGCCGCCGCGCCCGCCGTCGCCGCCGTCCGGTCCACCGAACGGGACGAACTTTTCGCGGCGCATCGACGCGCTGCCATCTCCTCCGTCGCCGGCGATGACTTCGATCCTCGCTTCGTCAATGAACTTCATGCGTTGCTCCGTCCCGTGTATTCGCTCTATTTTGCCGTGACCGACTTATGCGGTCACTCATAACCAGTTTTTGACCGCGCCAAATAAAAAAGCCCCGCGAACTTCGCGGGGCCTTGGGTCTAAACCCTTCTTTCGGTCCTGAAGCCCGTGCGTAAAATTTACGCTGCCGGGACGACGACGACCGTGTGCTTCCTCGCAGCGCCCTTGGTCACGAACTTGACGTGGCCGTCGGTCAGCGCGAACAGGGTGTGATCCTTGCCGATGCCGACGTTCTCACCCGGATGCATGCGCGTGCCGCGCTGGCGAACGATGATGCCGCCCGCGTTGATTGCCTGGCCGCCGTACACCTTCACGCCGAGGCGTTTGCTCTCGGAGTCGCGGCCGTTGCGGGAAGACCCGCCTGCTTTTTTGTGTGCCATTTGCTTAGCTCCTTACCGGTGCGCTTACGCGTTGATCGCGTCGATGCGCAGTTCGGTGTAGTTCTGGCGATGGCCAGCGTGCTTTTGGTAGTGCTTCCGGCGACGCATCTTGAAGATGGTCACTTTCGCGTGACGACCTTGGGACACGACGGTAGCCTTGACGGAAGCCCCACTGACCAGCGGCGTACCGAACTTAATCGATTCGCCTTCGCCCACTGCGAGAACCTGGTCGAGCGTGATTTCAGCGTCAATGTCTGCCGGTATCTGTTCTACTTTCAATTTTTCGCCAACGGCAACTTTGTACTGCTTGCCGCCGGTTTTTATGACCGCGTACATTGAGAACCTCACTCAGAATTCTTTCCCGCTCGCGCGGGAAACTTCAACATTTCCCACGCACCACGCGGGGAAAACACGCGATTATACATAGAGTTACGCTTGGCGTCAAAGCGCAGCGACGTTTCGCGCGCGCCGGACGAGGCGCACCAACCGGATCCGAACCTCGGCTAAAGCGAAGCGAATCGCACCCGATTTTCGCCGACATTGCACGAAACGAACCAGCGGAGCCCCCGTCGTCTGTCGGATTCGCCTTATAATCCGCCGGATTACCTTTTTTGCCGATCATGTCGTCGACCGCCACTTCCTCCCCCAACGCCGCCGCACTGCTCGCCCCGATCGCCGAGGACATGCAGCAGGTCAATCGCGTCATCCGGCAGCGCCTGGCATCAGAAGTGATGCTGATCAACCAGATTTCGGAGTACATCATCGGCGCGGGCGGCAAGCGGCTGCGTCCGGCGCTGCTGCTGCTCGTCTCGGGCGCGCTGGGCGACGCGACCGGGCATCGTCACGAACTGGCGGCCGTGGTGGAATTTATCCACACGGCTACGTTGCTGCACGACGACGTCGTCGACGAATCCGATCTCCGTCGCGGCCGGAAGACCGCGAACGCGCTGTTCGGCAATGCGGCCAGCGTGCTGGTCGGCGACTTCCTCTATTCGCGCTCGTTCGAGATGATGGTGAGCGTCGGCAAGATGCGCGTGATGGAAATTCTGTCCGTCGCGACCAACATCATTTCCGAAGGCGAAGTCCTGCAGTTGCTCAACATGCACGACCCGGACGTCGACGAAGCGCGCTACATGCAGGTGATCCGCTACAAGACGGCAAAGCTGTTCGAAGCGGCGGCGCAGCTCGGCGCGGTTCTTTCTGGCGCGGACGCGCGGACCGAAGCGGCGGCGGCGGAGTTCGGCCGGCGCATTGGCACGGCATTCCAGATCATGGACGACTGGCTCGACTACACAGGCACGCCCGAATCGATGGGCAAGAACGCCGGCGACGATCTGCGCGAAGGCAAGCCCACGCTGCCGCTGATCTACCTGATGGAGCACGGCACGGCGGAGCAGGCGGCGTTGGCGCGCGAGGCGATCGAGCAAGGTGGCACGGATCGCTTCGACACGATCTTCCATGCAATCACCAGTTCCGGCGCGCTCGATCACACGCTGGAATGTGCGCGCAAGGAAGCTCAGGCTGCGGCAAATGCAATTTCTTCATTTCCCTCTTCCATCTACAAAGAGAGCCTGCTAGAATTATGTTCTTACTCGACGTCGAGGCAGTCTTGAAAAAGACTGAAACGGCGTAAGAGTCCAAGTTGGTCGAATTCGGGGTGTAGCTTAGCCTGGTAGAGCGCTACGTTCGGGACGTAGAGGCCGGAGGTTCGAATCCTCTCACCCCGACCAGAATTGAAAAAACCCGCATGGTCCGCCATGCGGGTTTTTTATTTTCAGCGAAAAAACCGCGTACGCTGGCCGAAAGGCCGAGGGCGGGCTTGCCTGCCCGTCTGCTATATTGCCTCCCATCTCCGCCCCTACTCGATCACCGCGTGGACAACCTCCCCTTATGGGCGCAAATTTGCGCCATTTTTCTGCTTCTGTTCCTGTCCGGCTTCTTCTCGATCTCCGAAACGTCGATGATGGCGCTCAATCGCCATCGCCTGAAATATCTGGCTAGCCAGGGGTCGCTACGCGCCCGCACGACGCAGGGCTTGCTCGCAAAAACGGATCAGCTTCTCTCCGTCATCCTGATCGGCAACAACCTGATCAACACGATCATCCCCGTGCTCACGACATCGATCGCGCTGCGCACCTTCGGCCATAACAATCTTGTGCTGTCGATCACGACCGGCATCATCGCCTTTCTGATCATCGTGTTCGCGGAGATCGCACCGAAGATCGTCGGCGCAACGTATCCCGAGAAGGTGGCGCTGCCGGCGAGCCTCGTGCTCGCGCCGCTCATGCGCCTGGCGCGACCGCTCATCTGGTTCGTCAATCTGTTTGCCAATGCGATTCTCGCCGCGCTGCACATCAACACGAAGAACAAACGGGATCAGCGGATTTCGCCTGAAGAACTGCGCACCATCGTGCTGGAAACCGGCAGCTTCATGCCGACCAAGCACCGCAGCATCCTGCTCAATCTGTTCGATCTGGAGAACATCACCGTCGACGACGTGATGATTCCGCGGCGACGCATCGAAGCGCTCGACTTCGACGCGCCGTTCGACCAGATCCTGCATCAGCTCGAGACGTGCTATCACAACAAGCTCGTCGTCTTTCAGGGCGACATCGATCGCGTGCTCGGCATCCTGCACGTGCGCAAGACGCTCTCCGCGCTGCACAACCAGGAACTCGAGCGCGACACCCTGCGCGAACTGCTCACCGAGCCGTATTTCGTGCCCGCCGGCACGCCCGTCTTCCAGCAGTTGCAGTATTTCCAGGAAAGCGGTCACCGCATCGCGATCGTAGTCGACGAGTACGGCGAGTTGCAGGGACTCGTCACGCCCGAGGACATCATCGAGGAACTGATCGGCGAGTTCACGACGACGATTCCGCGCGGCGCCGGCTCGCGGGGCGGCTGGGACGAGAACGGCGAGTGCATCGTGGCGGGCAGCATGCCGCTGCGCGAACTGAACCGCTGGCTGCATCTGACGCTGCCGACCGACGGCCCGAAGACACTCAACGGCCTGATTCTGGAGACGCTCGAAGACATTCCGGACGGCGACGTGTCGGTACAGATCGCGAACGTGACTTTCGAAGTCATGCGCAGCGACGACCAGGCTATCCGCACGGTCAAGATCTTCCGTCCGCTCGCGCTCGCGCAACAGGCGCTGCGTTAGCCGTTCGGACGACTGGGCGCCGGCGCTCGCGGGCGGGATGATCAAACCATCTCGACTCCGACGGCCCGACGCCATGATCTCCTCTCCTCGCGACGCCGCTTCCGATCACGAAGCGCCCGCCGTCTCGCTCCTGACCGAAACCCTGCGCGAAGCCGCCGAGCGCGGCGCATCGGATATTCACGTCGAGCCGTCCGAACACGACTGGCGCATCCGTCTGCGCGTCGATGGCGCGTTGCACGTCCTGAAGCGTCCGCCGCCCCATCTGCGCGACGCGTACGTCACGCGCATCAAGGTGCTCGCGCGTATGGACATCGCCGAGCGGCGCGTGCCGCAGGACGGCCGGCTGCGTCTGAATCTGCCGGGCGCGCGGATCGGCGACTATCGCGTCAATTCGCTGCCGACGCTCTTCGGCGAAAAGCTCGTGCTGCGGCGGCTCGACGCGCTGCCACCCGATTTGTCGCTCGCCGCGCTCGGCCTCGATGACGAGCAGAGCCGCTCGGTCGAATCGGCGATTCGCGCGCCGCATGGTCTAGTTCTCGTCACCGGACCGACCGGCAGCGGCAAGACCTTGTCGCTCTATTGTTTCTTGCAGATGCTGAACGCCGAAGCCCGCAACGTGTGCTCCGTCGAAGATCCCGTCGAAATTCAGCTCGCGGGCATCAATCAGGTGAGCGTGCGCGAGAAGGCCGGGCTGACCTTCGCCGTGGCGCTGCGCGCGTTCATGCGTCAGGATCCGGACATCATCATGGTCGGCGAGATACGCGACGCGGAAACCGCGGACGTCGCAGTCAAGGCCGCGCAGACGGGACATCTGGTGCTCTCGACCCTGCATACGAACGACGCGCCCGCCGCGATCGCGCGTCTCATCGATATCGGCGTGGCGCCTTACAACCTCGCGGCGGCGCTCAGGCTCGTCACCGCGCAACGCCTCGTGCGCAAGCTGTGCGAGTTTTGCCGCGCGCCGTCGGCGTTGCCACTCGCGGACGGGTTCCATCCGTTCGAGCCGCGCGGCTGTCCGGCGTGCCATGGAATCGGCTATCGGGGGCGCGTCGGCGTGCATCAGGTGATGCCGGTATCGGACGAAATGCGCGAACTGATCGTATCGCGCGCGGCAACGCATACGATCGCGCGCGCGGCGCAGGCGCGAGGCGTGCCCGCGCTCCGTGATGCGGCTTTCTCACGCGTGCGCGACGGTGTGACGAGCGTCGCCGAGGCGACCGAAGCAACGGAGATCGAATGATGAAAAACGCGCTCGAAATGCGCTTCGCCTGGCGCGGCATGGACACCGAAGGCAGGCCGAAGCGAGGAAAGATCATCTCCGCCGACGCGCTCACGGCCCGTGCTTCGCTGCGCCGCGAAGGCGTGATCGTCACCGCGCTCGACACGCTCGGCGCCGCTCCGCATCCCAAAGCAAAGACCGCCGAGGTGACGGTTTTCACGCGACAGCTCGCCGGCCTGCTGCGCGCGGGGCTGCCGCTCGCCGGCGCACTGGAATTGCTGGCCGGTAGCACATCCGATGGCGGACTGCCGCGCATCGTGCGCGCACTGGCCCGCGACATCACGCGCGGCGTGCCGTTTTCAGCCGCGCTCGCGCAGCATCCGGCTGCGTTCGGCGCGTTGTATTGTCAGCTGGTTTCGGTGGGTGAGATCGCGGGTGCGTTGCCTTCGGTCCTCGCGCGTCTCGCCGACGATCGCGAGCGCGCCGCATCGCAACGGGCCAGACTTCGCGCGGCACTCACGTATCCCGTCATGGTGCTGCTGCTTTCGCTCGCGATCACGGCGGGCTTGCTGATCGGCGTGGTGCCGACCTTCAAGACGATCTTCGACGGCTTCGGCGCCGCGCTGCCCGCGCCGACACGTTTCGTGCTTGCGCTTTCAGACGGCGTCGCGCAGGCCGGCGTGCCGTTCACGGTTGCGGCCATTTGCGCGGCGGTCGTCGTGTCGAACTGGATAGGTCGTTCGCCCGACGCGCGCGAAGCCGCCGATCGCGCCGCGCTGCGTCTGCCGCTCGGAGGCAAGCTGCTGCGCTCTCTCGCGGTCGCGCGATGGAGTCGCGCGCTCGGCACATTGCTCTCGGCGGGCACGCCGCTGTCGGATGCGTTCGATTCGCTCACGCATGCCACCGGAAACCGCGTCTTCGACCAGGCGACGGTGGACATCGCGGCGCGCCTGCGCAACGGCGAGCGCCTCGCGGCCGCGATGCGCGCCGCCGGGTGCTTTCCGCAAGACGTCGTGCAGCCGATCGCGGTCGCCGAAGAATCCGGCTCGCTCGATGCGATGCTCCTCGATCTCGCGACCCTCGCCGACCGGCAGGTGGACGAGCGTATCGGCGCATTCGCGAGTCTTTGCGAGCCGATCGTCATCGCGGTGCTGGGCGCGCTCGTGGGCGGACTGGTCATCGCGATGTATCTTCCTATCATTCAGCTCGGCAACGTGGTGTAGCATCGCGGGCCAAAGCAACCGTTCGTCCATCATGCAGCCTTCGTTCGATCCGTCCACCGCGCACATCGCGAGCCCCTACCTGGCGGCGTTCGCGCTGCTGCCCGTCGCCGTGCAGTACGGGTTCGCCATCGTGTTCGGCCTCGTGATCGGCAGCTTTCTCACCGTCGTGGTGCATCGACTGCCCGTCATGCTCGAACGCACATGGCGCGCGGAAGTCGATGCGGCCATGCCCGATGCGCCCGATCTCTCCAAACTCAGCGCTGCCGATCCCTATCCCGAACGCTTCAACCTCGCCGTGCCGCGCAGCGCGTGTCCGCATTGCAAGCACGTTCTGCGCACGTGGGAAAACATTCCCGTCATCAGCTACGTGGCGTTGCGCGGACGCTGTTCGGCATGCGGCGCGCGCGTGAGCCCACGCTATCCGCTGACCGAGCTCGCGACGGGCGCGCTCGCCGCGCTCTCGCTCTACGCCTTCGGGCCCGCGTGGCCGGCGCTCGCCGCGTTCGGCCTGTGCGCGACCTTGCTGACGGCCGGACTGATCGACTTCGATACGCGCTATCTTCCCGATGTACTGACGCTGCCTTTGCTCTGGGCCGGGCTCATCGTGAATTTCGGCGAAGGCGGATTCGCGACGCTGCACGACGCCGTGACCGGCGCGATCGCAGGCTATCTCTTTCTTTGGTGCGTGTATTGGCTCTTCAAGCTCGCGCGCGGCGTGGAAGGCATGGGATACGGCGACTTCAAGCTGCTCGCCGCGATCGGCGCATGGCTCGGCTGGTCCGCGCTCGCGCAGGTGGTCCTCATCGCCGCCGTCGCGGGCGCCGCGTTCGGCATCGTGGCCACGTTGCGCAAGCGCATGCGTTTCGAGGAGCCGTTGCCGTTCGGGCCGTTTCTCGCGGCGGGCGGCGCGATCACGCTCTTCGCCGGCACGCCGCTCTATGCATTATTGGGATGATCGAAGGGAGCAACGGATGTTCAGCATTGGTCTCACCGGCGGCATCGGCAGCGGCAAGAGCACGGTCGCCGACCTGTTCGCGGCGCGCGGCGTGCCGCTGATCGACACGGATTTGATCGCGCACGAGATCACGTCGCCGGGCGGCGTCGCCATGCCGCTCATCGCGAGCGCGTTCGGCGACGATTTCATTGCCGCGAACGGCTCGCTCGACCGCGCGAAGATGCGCGCGCTCGTCTTCGCCGACGACACCGCGAAAGCGCGCCTCGAAGCCATCGTTCATCCGCTGATTCGTGCCGAGACCGAACGTCAGCGGCACGCGGCGCAGGGCGCGTATCACATCGTCGTCGTGCCGCTGCTCGTCGAATCCGGCGAATGGGCGAGCCGCGTGTCGCGCGTGCTGGTGGTGGATTGCCCGGTCGAGACGCAGATCGAGCGTGTCATGCGGCGCAACGGCTTCACGCGCGAACAGGTGCTCGCGATCATCGCAAAGCAGGCATCCCGCGAAACGCGGCTCGCGGCTGCCGACGACATCGTTCTCAACGATGAAAGCGCCACGCTCGACACCCTCGCGCAGCAGGTCGACACGCTGCACGCACGCTATCTGGCGCTCGCGCCGCATGAAGCGACCTGATCGCCTGAGTTAGCGAAATTGTCGAAAAGTTCCCTGATTTGCGCCGAAACAAGCAGTCTGTCGCGCGAATATGCCCCGATTTGCTAGGGTGAAGATGCGGCATTAGAATGTGCTCACTTCCGCTCATGGAAGCAACCGACCCACGCCGAGGCGAGCGCGCTTGATCCTTTACGAGTATCCCTTCAACGAGCGAATCCGGACGCTGCTGCGCCTCGAAGACCTGTTCGAGCGCTTCACGTTCTTTCTGACTCAGGAAGACGCGCGCGAACATCACGTCGCGCTCACGACGCTCTTCGAGATCGCCGAAGTCGCCGGCCGCACGGATCTCAAGGCCGACCTCATGAAGGAGCTGGAGCGGCAGCGTCAGACGCTCGCGCCGTTTCGCGGCAATCCGGGTATCGAACAGGAAGCGCTCGAAGCCGTGCTGGGTGAAATCGAGCAAACGCTCGCCGGGCTCACCGAGATGCACGGCAAGACCGGCCAGCATCTCGCCGACAACGAGTGGCTCGCGAGCATTCGCAGCCGCACGATCATTCCCGGCGGAACATGCAAGTTCGATCTGCCGTCGTACTACGCCTGGCAGCAGTTGCCGGTCGAGGAGCGGCGCCAGGACATCGCAAAATGGGTCATGCCGATGCTCGCGCTTCGCGACGCAGCGGCCATCGTATTGCGGCTCGCGCGTGAATCGGGTCAGGCATCGAAAGTCATGGCGATGCAGGGCAGCTATCAGCAGATGTTGTCCGGCCGCACGTATCAGTTGATGCAGGTGCGCGTTTCACCGGACACGCGCGTGATCCCGGAAGCGAGCGCGAACAAGTACATGCTGTGGGTACGCTTTACCGTGCAGGACGGCGATCTGAAACCGCGCGCCGTCGATGTCGATGTGCCCTTTCATCTGACGCTTTGCAGCCTTTGAATCGGGAGCCGTTTGGCCTCATATGGTCAAATATCGTCCGTAACCGGCTCAATTCGTAATCGTCATGACCACTGTCGTCAAATGCCCGACCTGCACCAAGGATGTCCGCTGGGTTCCCGAAAACCGCTTTCGCCCGTTCTGCTCCGAGCGCTGCAAGCAAATCGATCTCGGCGCGTGGGCGGCCGAAAAGTACAAGATCGCGGGTAATTCGCAGGAAACGCCGCCGGACGAAGACAAGCACGGCGGCCTGAACTGACTTTCGTTATTCGCGCTCTTCCTCTTCGAGCCATTCGAGAATCGGAATGGCCGCGGGCAGAAGCGGCGCGACGTCGACGGGAAGCGTCTGCCAGGCGATCGCCTGGCCTTCACGTCCGAGCGGCGTGCCTTTCCAGTCCGTCACCTTGCAGAAAAAAAGACGCACGTACGCATGCGGATAGTCATGCTCCAGCGTACGCCAGAGCTGACACGCGGTGACATCGATGCCCAGCTCTTCATGCAATTCGCGTCCGAGCGCCGCCTCGATGCTTTCACCCTGCTCGAGCTTGCCACCTGGAAATTCCCAGTAACCTTCGTACGGTTTGCCCGCGGGCCGCTGCGCGAGCAGATACCGTCCGTCGTGCTGCACCATCACGCCTACCGCTACTTCCGTCACCTTGCGGCCGTCGGGGGCGATGTCGGTTTTCGAAACGGTCATTGCTTGCGTCCCGAGCGGTCGCGCGCGAATTGCCACGCCACGCGGCCCGAGCGCGATCCGCGCTCGAGCGCCCAGACGAGCGCATCGCCACGAGCGCTTTCGACTTCCGCATCATCGCAGCCGAAATGCTTCAACCAGTGCGCGACGATCGACAGATAGTCGTCCTGCTTGAACGGATAGAAGCTGACCCACAGACCGAAGCGCTCGGACAGCGAAATCTTTTCCTCGACCACTTCGCCTGGGTGAATTTCGCCATCGGACGTGTGCTTGTACGTCTCGTTGTCGCTCATGTATTCGGGCAACAGATGGCGGCGATTCGACGTCGCGTAGATCAGCACGTTGTCCGATTGCGCCGCGACCGAACCGTCGAGCGCGACCTTCAGCGCCTTGTAGCCGGACTCGCCTTCCTCGAACGAAAGATCGTCGCAGAAAACGATGAAGCGCTCGGGCCGCGCCGAGATCAGATCGACGATATCACCGAGATCGTGCAGGTCGTCCTTGTCGACTTCGATGAGCCGCAAGCCATCCTTCGAATACGCATTGAGACACGCCTTGATCAGCGACGACTTGCCCGTGCCGCGCGCGCCCGTCAGCAGCACGTTGTTGGCGGGCAGCTTGTTCACGAACTGCTGCGTGTTCTGCTGAATCAGGCCCTTCTGACGATCGATATTCTGCAGATCGTCGAGCGAGATCTGGGAGATCGCCGAAACGGGTTGCAGAAAACCGCGCCCCTGACGCTTGCGCCAGCGAAACGCCACCGCGGATTCCCAGTCGATATCGGGCGCCGCGGGCGGCAACATGCCTTCGATGCGCGCGAGCACTGCCTCGGCGCGCGTGAGAAATTGTTCGAGCTTGTCCATGTTCGTATCGATGCGCGCCGCTTTTACGAGCGATAGTCCGCGTTGATGCTCACGTAGTCGTGCGAGAGGTCGCAGGTCCAGATGGTCGCTTGCTGCGTGCCGCGTCCGAGCAACACGCGAATTGCGATCTCGCTCTTCTTCATCACGCGCTGGCCGTCCTCTTCCTTGTACTCGGGATTGCGTCCACCCGCTTTCGCGACCAGCACGTCATCGAGATAAAGATCGATCTTGCCGACGTCGAGATCCGTGACGCCCGCATAGCCGATCGCCGCGAGAATGCGGCCCAGGTTGGGATCGGACGCGTAGAACGCGGTTTTCACGAGCGGCGAGTGGCCGATCGCGTAGGCGATCTGACGGCATTCCGCCGCGTCCTTGCCGCCTTCCACCGTGATCGTCATGAACTTGGTCGCGCCTTCGCCGTCGCGCACGATGAGCTGCGCGAGTTCCTGCGCCACTTCCGTCACCGCGTCGCGCAGCGCGGCGTACGCGGGCGAATCCGTCGACGTGATCGCGGGCAGGCTCGACTTGCCCGACGCGATCAGGATGAACGAATCGTTCGTCGACGTATCGCCATCGATCGTGATGCAGTTGAACGAGCGATCCGCGACATGCTTCACGAGCTGATCGAGCACCGGCTGCGCGACGTTCGCATCGAACGCGAGGAAACCGAGCATCGTCGCCATGTTCGGCTTGATCATGCCCGCGCCCTTGCTGATGCCCGACATCGTGACAACGTGACCGTCGATCGTCACCCGACGCGACGCGGCCTTCGGCAGCGTGTCCGTCGTCATGATGGCCTGGGCGGCGTCGAACCAGTGTGCGGCCTTCTGATTCGCGAGCGCGGCCGGCAGACCCGCCTTAAGGCGATCGATCGGCAGCGGCTCCAGAATCACGCCGGTGGAGAACGGCAGGATCTGCTGTGCATCGAGGTTCGCGAGGCGCGCGAGCTCCGCGCAGGTTTCGCGTGCGTGCGCCATACCCGGCTCGCCCGTGCCCGCGTTCGCATTGCCCGTGTTCACGACGAGCGCGCGAATGCCCTTGCCGCCTTTGCTCGCCGCGGCGAGGTTTTCGCGGCACACCGTAACCGGCGCGGCGCAGAAGCGGTTCTGCGTGAAGACGCCCGCGACGCTCGCGCCCTCATCGACGCGAATGACGAGCACGTCCTTGCGATTGGGCTTGCGGATATTCGCCTCGGCGTAACCGAGCGTGACGCCGGCGACGGGATGAAGCGCTGCGTGATCGATCGAGGGGAAGTTGACGGCCATGTTCGCGTCTCAACTGTTGGTGGCAAGTGCCGGCTTGTGGAACCGGCACATGATGGAAGACTGACGCCGGCCAGCGGAATCGAACCGGCGCCGTGAATAATGGATCCTGCAAAGACAAACGACGCATCGCTGCGTCGCCTGTTCATACGTCACGAGCCGATCAAGCCAGCTTGCCGTGACAATTCTTGTACTTCTTGCCGCTGCCACACGGACACGGATCGTTGCGACCGACCTTCGGCACGTCGTCCGACGGGCGCGTCGCAACGCTGATGTCGTCGCCGGCGGCCATTGCCTGGCTGACCATCTGCGCGGTGGCGCTCGCCGCCGCTGCGGCGGGCGTGGGTTCCGCTGCCGGCGCATTGAAGTCCGCATGCGTGAACGACACGTTCTCCAGATGGCTGCCCTTCTCTTCGTACTGCTCGGCGGCTTCCTCGAGTTGCTCCGGCGACTGGATCTGCACGTTCATCACGACACGCGTAACTTCCTGCTTCACGGCATCGAGCATCGCGGCGAAGAGTTCGAACGCCTCGCGCTTGTATTCCTGCTTCGGGTTCTTCTGCGCATAGCCGCGCAGATGGATGCCCTGACGCAAGTGATCGAGCGCGGCGAGGTGCTCGCGCCAGCGGCTGTCGAGCGTCTGCAGCATGATCGAGCGCTCGAACGCGCTGAACGATTCGCGGCCCACCATCGCGACCTTCGCTTCGTACGCTTCATCGGCGGCGGCGAGCACGGCTTCGCAGATCTCTTCGGCGTCGATCGAGTTCGACTCGTTGATCATCTCCTGAACGGCGAGATCGAGCGACCAGTCGTTGCGCAGCACTTCTTCCAGTTCCGGCGCTTCCCATTGCTCTTCGATGCTGCCCGCCGGCACGAACGTGCGCACCACGTCGCCGATCACGCTCTGGCGCATCGCGGCGATGGTTTCCTGCACGTCGTTCGCTTCGAGCAGCTCGTTGCGCTGCTGGTAGATCACCTTGCGCTGATCGTTGGAGACGTCGTCGTATTCGAGCAGTTGCTTGCGGATATCGAAGTTGCGCGCTTCCACCTTGCGTTGCGCGCCTTCGATCGAACGCGTCACCATGCCCGCCTCGATCGGCTCGCCTTCCGGCATCTTCAGGCGATCCATGATGGACCGCACGCGGTCGCCCGCGAAAATGCGCAACAGCGGATCGTCCAGCGACAGATAGAAGCGCGATGAGCCCGGATCGCCCTGACGGCCCGCGCGGCCGCGCAACTGATTGTCGATACGGCGCGACTCGTGACGCTCGGTGCCGATGATGTGCAGACCGCCCGCCGCCTTCACGTGATCGTGCAGCGCCTGCCACTCGTCGTGCAGTTTCTGGATGCGCGCGGCTTTCTCGTCTTCGGGAATCGACAGATCCGCGTCGATGAACGACGCCTGCTTCTCTACGTTGCCGCCGAGCACGATGTCCGTGCCGCGGCCGGCCATGTTCGTCGCGATCGTGACGACGCCCGGGCGGCCCGCTTCCGCGACGATCGCCGCTTCGCGCGCGTGCTGCTTTGCGTTGAGCACTTCGTGCTTCACGCCCGATTGCGCGAGCAGGCCGGAGAGCAGTTCGGACGCTTCGATCGACGTCGTGCCGACGAGCGTAGGCTGACCGCGCTCGACGCAATCGCGGATGTCGCGAATCACCGCGTCGTAACGTTCCTTCGACGTCTTGTAGATCTGGTCCTGCTTGTCGGCGCGCTTCGGCGGACGATTGGTCGGAATCACGACCGTTTCGAGGCCGTAGATTTCCTGGAATTCGTAAGCTTCCGTGTCGGCCGTGCCGGTCATGCCGGACAGCTTCGCGTACATGCGGAAGTAGTTCTGCAGCGTGATGGATGCAAGCGTCTGGTTTTCGGCCTGAATCTGGACGTGTTCCTTCGCTTCGACAGCCTGATGCAGGCCGTCGGACCAGCGTCGGCCCGTCATCATGCGGCCCGTGAATTCGTCGACGATCACGACTTCGCCGTTTTGCACCACGTAATGCTGGTCGCGCAAGAAGAGCGTATGCGCGCGCAACGCGGCATAGATGTGGTGCATCAGCGTGATGTTCTGCGGCGCGTACAGGCTTTCGCCTTCGCCGATCAGGCCCCACTCGGCGAGCAGGCGCTCGGCCTTCTCATGGCCCGACTCCGTCAGGAACACCTGGCGGGCTTTTTCATCGAGCGTGTAGTCGCCGGGCTTTTCGACACCGGTGCCGTCCGCCTTTTCTTCGCCGATCTGCTGCTCGAGCAGCGGCGGCAGCGCGTTCATGCGCACGTAAAGATCGGTGTGATCTTCCGCCTGACCGGAGATGATGAGCGGCGTGCGCGCTTCGTCGATCAGGATCGAGTCCACTTCGTCGACGATCGCGAAATTGAGCGGGCGTTGCACGCGCGCGTTGGTCTCGTAGACCATGTTGTCGCGCAGATAGTCGAAGCCGAACTCGTTGTTCGTGCCGTAGGTGATGTCCGCCGCGTACGCTTCCTGCTTCTGCGAGTGCTCCATCTGCGACAGATTCACGCCGCACGACAGACCGAGGAAGTTATAGAGGCGCGCCATCCATTCGGCGTCGCGCTGGGCGAGGTAATCGTTCACCGTCACGACGTGCACGCCGCGGCCCGACAGCGCGTTCAGATACGCCGCGAGCGTCGCGACAAGCGTCTTGCCCTCGCCGGTGCGCATCTCGGCGATCTTGCCGTAGTGCAGGACCATGCCGCCGATGAGCTGAACGTCGAAGTGGCGCATCTTCAGGATGCGTTTGCTCGCCTCGCGACAGACGGCGAACGCCTCGGGCAGAATCACGTCGAGCGATTCACCACCCGCGACACGCTGGCGGAACTCATCGGTCTTGGCGCGCAGCTGGTCGTCCGAATACTTCTCGACGGTCGGCTCGAGGGCATTGATCGCCGCAACGGTCTTTTGATACTGCTTGACCAGCCGCTGATTGCGGCTGCCAAAAATCTTCTGAAGGAAACCGGTCGTCATCGGATCAGTGTCTGCGTCGCGGCTTCGGACGGGCGCATGCAAAAGCTGCGTCCGGGCTCGGAGAACCTCGGCGACTTAAGTCCATAAGGTGAAATTCGAATCGTGAATTTTAGCATGCGAGTTTGGCAGACCTTGCGTCGGCGTGCCCGCGCGTGCGTACCCCGAACGCGACAGTCATCGGGTTGAAAGCTTGCCGGTAAAGCGCCGCAGAGCAGCACGTCTGCCGGGGACAATGACTTGCCTCGCGTACAATCGAAACGTTCTGTCGGGCGTAGGCCTAACCAAAAATGAGCCGCTTTTCTACAAATTCAAGGTTGGGTTTCGATCCGCGCCGGCCGCAGGCCGTCGCTGACGTGCTCGATCGCACCGATGCCTTCCGCGCGCTGCGTGCGGGCGTCGAGCAAGTGGCGGCGCTGCAGCGCGACCTGAGTTCGCTTTTGCCGGATTATCTGGCATCGAACGTGGAGCCTGGATTCATCAAGGACGGCGTGCTCGCGCTCTTTGCCGCGCATAACGCACTCGCCGCGCGTCTGAGGCATCTGGAGCCGCGTCTGCTGTCCGATTTGCAGCAGCGCGGCTGGGCCGTCAACGCGTTGAAAATTCGCGTTCGTCCCCAGTCGATGAAAGAGCCCGCGCCGCCGAAACAGGCGCGGATGTCGCCGGCGGGCGCGTCGGCGCTGCGGGAACTGGCCGAGACGCTGGAGCCGTCGCCGCTTCAGGAAGCGCTCGCGCGCATGGCGGCGCGACATCAGGCGCGCGCACAAAAAAAATGAGCGGCGCTTGCGCTGCCGCTCATTTCTCACTGCGAGTGCTTTAAATCAGGCAAATGCCGTTTGCGTGTCGAATCCGAAACCGCGCGGCGCCTTCTGCACATCTTCGAACGTGACGATTTCATACGCGTCCTCGTTCGCGAGCAATTCGCGCAGCAGCATGTTGTTCATCGCGTGGCCGCCCTTGTACGCCTTGTACGAAGCCAGCAACGGATGACCGACCACGTAAAGGTCGCCGATCGCGTCGAGCATCTTGTGCTTCACGAATTCGTCGTCGTAACGCAGGCCGTCGTTATTCAGAATGCGATATTCGTCCAGCACGATGGCGTTGTCCATGCTGCCACCGCGCGCGAGACCCAGCTCGCGCATCATCTCGACTTCGTGCGCGAAGCCGAACGTGCGGGCGCGGGCGATTTCACGCACATAAGACGTGGTCGCAAAATCCACTTCCAGTGCCTGGCCGGTCTTGTCGACGGCCGGATGCCGGAAATCGATGGTGAAACTCAGCTTGAAGCCAAAGTACGGCTCGAGACGCGCGAACTTGTCGCCGTCGCGCACTTCGACGGGCTTCGTCACCTTGATGAACTGCTTCGCCGCGTTCTGCTCTTCGATACCCGCCGACTGAATCAGAAACACGAAGGACGCCGCGCTGCCGTCCATGATCGGAATTTCCTCGGCGGTCACATCGACATACAGGTTGTCGATGCCGAGGCCCGCGCACGCCGACATCAAGTGCTCGATGGTCGAAACGCGCGCGCCATCCTTCTGCAACACGGATGCGAGACGCGTGTCGCCGATCGCCATCGCGGACGCGGGGATATCGACCGGCTCGGGGAGATCGATACGCGAAAACACGATGCCCGTGCCAATCGGTGCGGGACGCAGGGTCAGATTGACCTTGCGACCGGAATGGAGCCCGATCCCCACGGTTTTGACGACGGTCTTGATTGTTCGCTGCTTCAACATGATGTTCTTTCCGATTTATGTTCCCTATAAAGGAAATCAATCGTGCGTTAAATTCTAATAGGTCGAATTATACTCCATTCGGCAGGCGCCGTCGTGATCCGGGAGGTATCAACTGTTTCCCTGTGTTACGCCCTGGCGGCCAAATTGTGAAGTAGAACGGGCCGATGCCCGGAATGGAGGCATTTCCGGTCATCGGCCCCAAATTGCGGCTCAGTGCGAGGGCGATTGAGCGTTGCGCGCGGGCAACGCGACGCCGCTGCACTCAGCGCAACGTCGCCAGGATGCTCTGAGCGTCGCTGACTTCGAACTTGCCGGGCGCTTCGACATTCAGCGTCTTGACCACGCCGTCGTCGACCACCATCGCGTAGCGCTGGGAACGGATTCCCATGCCACGCTCGGACAAATCCTGATCGAGTCCGAGTGCCTGAGCGAAACGCGCACTGCCGTCGGCGATCATCCTTACCTTGCCCGAGGTTTGGAGATCGCGTCCCCACGCGCTCATGACGAACGCGTCGTTGACGGAGACGCACCAGACTTCTTCGATCCCCGCGGCGGACAAATCCGCCGCGGCATCGACATAGCCGGGCACGTGTCTGGCGGAACACGTCGGCGTGAAAGCGCCCGGCAATCCGAAGATCACCACGCGCTTGCCGGCGCACCGCTCGCGCACCGGGAACGCATTCGGTCCCACGGTGCAGCCCTCGGTCGCCTCCTCGATAAACTCGAAGAGACGCACGTCGGGCAACGTTTCACCCACTTTGATCATGCTCGGTCCTTCCCTCGTCAGTGCTCGCGGACATCCTTGCGATTGCATCGTCCCGCGACCCGGCCGTTCGTCATTGCGGCAATTTCAGCCTCACTCTGCCTTCCTCGACGTCAGGGGCAAATTCGTGGGGGTCGGCTGGCCACGGCCCGGCGTCCATTTTGCATCCAGGACGCGGCCTTGGACAGTCGCCCCACGCGAAGCCTGCATCATCCGCAGCAGACGTTCAGCGCGTGCACGCGGTGAGCTGCATCGTCATGAACAACTCAGCAGCAAGTAACGTGCGCTTCGCTCAGTCCGCCTGCTTGCGCAGGAACGCCGGAATGTCATACGTATCGACGCCCTTTTCCTGCAGCGCCTGCACGTGCGATGCCGCCGTTTCACGCGTCGAGCGCCACACTGCCGGCGTGTCGAGCTGGCCGTAGTCCGTCGTCGGCTGACCGTGCTGCGAACCGTACGTGTTGTGCGAAGCCTGATGGCCGTGCGAGATCGGCTGATTGTCGGTGCCGGTGCGCAGGAGGGTCATCGGCGCTTGCTGCTGCTTCTTCGCCGCGCGGCCCAAGCCCGTTGCCACCACCGTCACGCGCAGTGCGTCGCCCATCGCGTCGTCGTACACCGCGCCGAAGATCACCGTTGCATCGTCAGCCGCGTAGGACTTGATGGTATTCATCACTTCACGCGTTTCCGACAGACGCAGCGACCGGCTCGACGTGATGTTCACCAGCACGCCCCGCGCGCCCGACAGATCCACGCCTTCGAGCAGCGGGCTGGCGACAGCCTGCTCAGCGGCGAGACGCGCGCGATCGACGCCGGCAACCGTCGCCGTGCCCATCATCGCCTTGCCCTGCTCGCCCATCACGGTCTTCACATCTTCGAAGTCGACGTTCACGAGGCCATCGACGTTGATGATTTCCGCGATACCGGCAACTGCGTTGTTCAGCACGTCGTCCGCGCACTGGAAGCACTTGTCCATCTCGGCGTCATCGCCCATCACCTCGAACAGCTTGTCGTTGAGCACGACGATCAGCGAGTCGACGTGATCCTCCAGTTGCTGCGAGCCCGCTTCCGCCACGCGCATACGGCGGCCGCCTTCGAACTCGAACGGCTTGCTCACCACGCCGACGGTCAGAATGCCCATTTCCTTCGCGATCTGCGCGACCACCGGCGCCGCGCCCGTGCCCGTGCCGCCGCCCATGCCCGCGGTGATGAACACCATGTGCGCGCCGCGCAGCGCATCGGCGATGCGCTCGCGCGCGTCTTCCGCGGCTTCCTTGCCCTTCTCCGGCTTGGCGCCCGCGCCGAGACCGGTCATGCCCAATTGCAGAACTGCCGGCGCGCGCGAACGGGCGAGCGCCTGTGCGTCGGTGTTCATCACGATGAAGTCGACGCCTTGCACGCCACGATTGATCATGTGCTGAACCGCGTTGCCGCCAGCACCGCCAACGCCCACGACCTTGATGATCGTTCCGTTGGTTTCCGTTTCCAGCATTTCGAAATCCATGTTGCCTCCGTCAAGAATGAAGATCGGCGTTATTCGACGAGAGATCGGGCAACCTTTCGTCGCGCGCCAGCCGCCGGCACCAGCGCGTAGTTCTTCACTGCGTTTTGCTTAAAAGTTCCCGAGGAACCAGTCCTTCATCCGCGAGAACACTTGTCCCATCGAACCGTTCTGCACGGCGACCTTGCGGCCGCGCATGCGCTGCGAGCGCCCTTCGGCGAGCAGGCCCATTGCCGTCGAGTAGCGCGGATTGCGCACCACGTCCGCAAGACCGCCCGCGTATTCCGGCACGCCGATGCGCACCGGCTTCAAGAAGATGTCTTCACCGAGCTCGACCATGCCGGGCATCATCGCCGCGCCGCCGGTCAGCACGACGCCGCTCGACAGCAACTCTTCGTAGCCCGACTCGCGCACCACCTGCTGCACCAGCGAGAACAGCTCTTCGACACGCGGCTCCACGACCGCCGCGAGCGCCTGACGCGACAGCGTGCGAGGACCGCGCTCGCCGAGACCCGGCACTTCGATCATTTCGTCCGGATCGGCAAGCGCCTGCTTCGCGATGCCGTAGCTCACCTTGATGTCTTCGGCGTCGGGCGTCGGCGTGCGCAGCGCCATCGCGACGTCGCTCGTGATCTGGTCGCCCGCGATCGGAATCACCGCCGTGTGACGGATCGCGCCTTCGCTGAAGATGGCGATGTCGGTCGTGCCGCCGCCGATATCGACGAGCACCACGCCCAGTTCCTTCTCGTCCTCCGTCAGCACCGCGAGCGACGACGCGAGCGGCTGCAGAATGAGGTCATTCACTTCGAGGCCGCAGCGGCGCACGCACTTCACGATGTTCTGCGCCGCGCTCACCGCGCCCGTCACGATGTGCACCTTCACTTCGAGCCGGATGCCGCTCATGCCGATCGGCTCGCGCACATCCTCTTGCCCGTCGATGATGAATTCCTGGGTCAGGATGTGCAGCACCTGCTGATCGGTCGGGATGTTGATCGCCTTGGCCGTCTCGATCACGCGCGCGACGTCCGCCTGCGTGACTTCCTTGTCCTTGATCGCGACCATGCCGCTCGAATTGAAGCTGCGAATGTGGCTGCCCGCGATGCCGGTGAATACGTTTGTGATCTTGCAATCCGCCATCAGTTCGGCTTCTTCGAGCGCTCGCTGGATGGATTGCACCGTGGCCTCGATATTGACCACGACGCCCTTCTTCAACCCCTTCGAGTCGCTCTGACCGAGTCCGATCACCTCGTAGTGGCCTTCGCCTTTCAGTTCGGCGACGATCGCGACCACCTTCGACGTTCCGATGTCGAGGGAAACCAGCAGGTCTTTGTAGTCTTTGCTCATAGCGTGCTCATGCCTGTGATGTCTGCTTACTTCTTGGCCTTATCGGTGTCGTTGATGAAGCGCATGTTCGCGGCTCGTATGGCAAAGCCGTTCGGGTACCGCAAATCCGCATATTCGATGTCCTTCCCCCATCGTCCCGTAACGGACGACCACGACGCGACGAAACGCTTGCAACGCTCGTTCAGCGTGTCCTGGTTGCGCTCGCGGCCGAGTTCGATCTGCGTGCCGTTCGACAGCTTGACCGTCCACGCGAAACGCGGCGACAGCGTCACTTCCTCCGGCTTCGCGTCGATCGGCGCGAACCACTTCTGGAAATCGTGAAAGCGCGCGACGACTTCCTTCGCCGTGCCCTCGGGTCCGTCGAACGCGGGCAGGTCGTCGTCGAGCTCGCCCTGGTTCGCGGTGAAGAGATCGCCATCGACGCTCACCAGTTGATCGTTGCCCCACGTGCCGAGCGGCTTGTATTCCTCCAGCGTCACCGCGAGCGCATTCGGCCACACGCGCCGCACGCTCGCGCGGTGCACCCACGGCACCTGCTCGAACGCGGCGCGCGCCGCGTCCAGATCGACCGTGAAGAAGTTGCCCTTCAGGTGGCCGACCACGCTCGCGCGCACGACCGGCGAACTGACATGCGTCGTGTCCCCGTCGATCTGAATCTCGCGCAGGCGAAACTCGGGACGCTGGATCGCCCAGTAACCCGCGGCGGCCAGAAGCAGCAGCACGAGCACGACGTGCAGCGCGTTGGCGGCGAGGTTGAGTTGGCGAACGTTGTTCCACATGGTTTCGCTTGTTCGTGTCCTGTGTGTGATCGACCTAGTTCTTCAGCGTGAGCGACAGCACCTTCACGACGAGATCCTTGTAGCTGATGCCGACCGCGCGCGCGGCCTTCGGCGGCAACGAGTGATCGGTCATGCCGGGCGCCGTGTTCACCTCGAGGAAATACGGGTTGCCGTCTGCATCGAGCATGAAGTCGGCGCGGCCCCAGTCAGTGCAGCCGAGAATCTCGAACGCGCGCTTGGTCAGTTGCTTCATGCGCGCTTCTTCGGTTTCGGTCAGGCCGCACGGAATCAGGTACTGCGTGTCGTCGGCGACGTACTTCGCGTGATAGTCGTAGAACTCGCCCGCCGGCACGATCTTGATGACCGGCAAGTCGAGATCGCCCGCGATGCAGCACGTGAATTCGCCGCCGCCTTCGATGCTCTTCTCGACGATCACGATCTTGTCGTAGTGCGCCGCTTCTTCGAGCGCGGGCACGAGCGTTTCCGCACTCTTCACCTTGATGACGGCGACGCTCGATCCTTCGCTCGCCGGCTTCACGAAAAGCGGCAGCCCCAGCTTCGCGATGATGTCCTGCGCGCGAGCCGCGTAGTCTTCGCCGCGAAACACGGTCTCGAACGGCGGCGTCGGCACGCCGGTCTGCTGCCACACGAGTTTCGTGCGCAGTTTGTCCATGCCGAGCGCCGAGCCGAGCACGCCGCTGCCCGTGTAACGAATGCCGTAGAAATCCAGCGCGCCTTGCAGTTGCCCGTTCTCGCCATAACCGCCATGCAGCGCGATGAACGCGCGCACGAAGCCCTGCGCCTTCAGATCCGAAAGCGGATGCATGGCAGGATCGAACGGATGCGCGTCGATGCCCGCCTCGCGCAGGCCTTCGAGTACGAGGCGCCCGGAATTGAGCGAGACCTCGCGCTCGGCGGAATTCCCACCGAGCAGCACCGCGACTTTGCCGAATACCTTCGGATCGATTTGATTCACTTGATTGCTCGTTACGTCTGTCATTTCAGTTCTGGCCGTTTGCCACGTTGACCAGCTTGGCGCACACGCCGCCGATGGAACCCGCGCCCATTGCGATCACCACATCGCCGTTACGCGCGATGGTCGTCACCGCGTCGGGCACTTCGTCGATGGTTTCGACGAACACCGGCTCGACCTTGCCCGCGACGCGAATCGCACGCGCCAGCGCGCGACCGTCGGCGGCGACGATGGGCGCTTCGCCGGCTGCGTAAACATCGGTGAGCACGAGCGCATCAACCGTCGAAAGCACCTTCACGAAATCCTCGAAGCAGTCGCGCGTGCGCGTGTAGCGATGCGGCTGGAACGCGAGCACGAGACGCCGGTCGGGAAACGCGCCGCGCGCCGCCGCGATCGTCGCGGCCATTTCGACCGGGTGATGACCGTAGTCGTCGATCAGCGTGTAGGTACCTTCGCCGTTGCTCGCGCTCACTTCGCCGTAACGCTGGAAACGCCGGCCCACGCCGTTGAATTCGGCGAGTGCACGCTGGATATCGGCATCGGCGACTTCGAGTTCAGTCGCGATAGCAATCGCCGCGAGCGCGTTCTGCACGTTGTGCGTGCCCGGCAGGTTCAGCACGATGTCGAGCGACGGCGCGTCCGCGCGCAATGTCGTGAAATGCATGCGGCCATCGCGCGCTTCGACGTTCACCGCGCGCACTTCCGCTTCCGCGCCGAGACCGTAACGGATGATCGGCTTCGACACGAACGGCAGGATTTCGCGCACGTTCGGATCGTCCACGCACAGCACCGCGATGCCGTAGAACGGCAGGCGGTGCGTGAACTCGATGAACGCCTGCTTCAGCCGCGCGAAGTCGTGGCCGTAGGTGTCCATGTGATCGGCGTCGATGTTCGTGATGACTTCGATCACCGGGAACAGATTGAGGAACGACGCATCGGACTCGTCGGCTTCCGCGACGATGAAATCGCCCGTGCCGAGGCGCGCGTTCGCGCCCGCGCTGATCAGACGCCCGCCGATCACGAAGGTCGGGTCGAGCCCGCCCGCCGCGAGCACGCTCGCGACGAGCGAAGTCGTCGTGGTCTTGCCGTGTGTGCCGGCGATCGCGATGCCCTGCTTCAGGCGCATCAGTTCCGCGAGCATCACGGCGCGCGGCACGATCGGCACGCGCCGATGGCGCGCGGCGAGCACCTCGGGATTGTCGGGACGCACGGCCGTCGACACGACGACCGCATTCGCGCCTTCGATGTTCTGCTCGTGATGGCCGATCTCGACGCGCGCGCCGAGTGCACGCAGGCGCTCCGTGACCGCGCCGTTCGAAAGATCCGAGCCGCTGACCTGATAGCCGAGGTTGAGCAGCACTTCGGCGATGCCGCTCATGCCCGCGCCGCCGATCCCGACGAAGTGAATATGCTTGACGATATGTTTCATTTAATGTGCCTCCCGAGCTTGCGCGTTCATACGCGCGCCGGCCACGTCGGCGCATATGCTCGCGACCCTTTCGGTCGCATCCGGTTTCGCGAGCGCGCGCGAGCGCTCGGCCATGTCCGCGAGCGATGCGCGCGACTGTGCGCGTAACCAGTCGGCGAGCTTCTGCGCCGACAAATCGCGTTGTTGTATCAATTCAGCCGCGCCGTTCTTCGCAAGGAACGCGCCGTTGGTCGTCTGGTGATCGTCTACGGCGAACGGGAACGGCACGAAGAGCGCCGCCACGCCGACCGCCGCGATCTCCGAGACCGTCATCGCGCCCGAGCGGCAGATGACGAGATCCGCCGATGCATACGCGCTCGCCATGTCTTCGATGAACGGCACGAGTTGCAGGTCTTCACCGCGCGTGAGACCCGCAGCCGCGTAGTTCGCTTCCAGTGCTTCGATATGCTTCGCGCCCGCCTGATGCACGATGCGCGGACGCTCGTCCGATGCGAGCATCGCGAGCGCTTTGGGCACGGTTTCGTTGAGCGCGGCGGCGCCGAGACTGCCTCCGACGACGAGCACGTTCAGGCGTCCCGAACGCGCGGCGTAGCGTTCTTTGGGTGGCAATGCGCTGGTTAGTTCCGCACGGATCGGGTTTCCGGTCCATTCCGCATTCGGCAGAGCATTGGGAAACGCGACGAGCACGCGCTTCGCTAGATGCGCAAGCGCCTTGTTCGCGAGTCCCGCGATCGAATTCTGTTCGTGCAGCACGAGCGGGCAGCCCGCGAGCTTCGTCATGATGCCCGCCGGAAACGTGATGTAGCCGCCCATGCCGAGCACGACGTCCGGCTTCACGCGACGCAATGCGGCGAAGCTCTGCGAACACGCGCGCAGCAGATTCACCGGCAACATCAGCTTCGTCTTGAAGCCCTTGCCGCGCACGCCGCCGAAACGCACGCATTCCATCGGAATGCCGTGCTTCGGCACGAGCGTCGCTTCCATGCCGCTCGCGTTGCCGAGCCACACCACGCGCCAGCCCTGCGCCTGCATCCAGTGCGCGACCGCGAGCCCCGGGAACACGTGGCCCCCGGTGCCGCCCGCCATCACCATCAAGGTGCGGTCGCGTTGCGCGGTCATACTTTTCCTCCGCGCATCAGTACACGATTTTCGTAGTCGACACGCAGCAGGACGGCCAGCGCGACGCAGTTCAGCAGAATGCCCGAGCCGCCGTAGGAAACGAGCGGCAGCGTGAGACCCTTGGTCGGCAGGAGACCGAGATTCACGCCCATGTTGATGAAGGTCTGCGCGCCGAACCAGATGCCGACGCCCTTCGCCATCAAACCGGCGAACGTGCGATCGAGCGCGAGCGCCTGACGGCCGATCTCGAACGCGCGGCGCACGATCCAGTAGAACAGCAGGATCACGCAGATCACGCCGACGAACCCGAGCTCCTCGCCGATCACGGCGAGAATGAAGTCGGTATGCGCTTCCGGAAGATAGTTGAGCTTCTCGACGCTGCCGCCGAGGCCGACGCCGAACCACTCGCCGCGCCCGAACGCGATCAGAGAGTGCGTCAACTGATACGCCTTGCCTTGCGCATAACGTTCGTCCCACGGATCGAGGTAAGCGAAGATCCGCTCACGACGCCACGGCGACGCCCACACGAGCAACGTGAACGTGCCCACCGCCGTCGCGACGAGGCCGCCGAAGAGCTTGCCGTTGACACCGCCGAGGAACAGCACGCCCATCGCGATGGCGGCGATCACCATGAATGCGCCCATGTCGGGCTCGAGCAGCAGCAGCGCGCCGACCGCGCCGACCGCGACCGCCATCGGCAGGAAGCCCTTGCCGAAGCTGTGCATGAACTCCTGCTTGCGCACCGTGTAGTTCGCGGCGTAGATCGTCACCGCGAGCTTCATGATTTCCGACGGCTGCATGTTCGTGATGCCGAGCGGAATCCAGCGACGCGCGCCGTTCACGCCCTTGCCGACATGCGGAATGAGCACGATGACGAGCATGACCAGCGCGACGAGAAAGAGCTTCGGCGCGTATTTGTCCCACGTCTTGATCGGAATCTTGAACGCGATGATCGCGCCGACCAGCGCCGTCGTGATCGAAATCAGATGGCGCACGAGGAAGTGATAGTCGCGGTAGCTCGCGTACTTGGGCGAGTCGGGCATGGCGATCGACGCCGAGTACACCATCACGATGCCCAGCCCGAGGAGCGCGATCATCACCCACAACAGCGAATAGTCGTAGTCGAGCATGCGCGAGCGCGCGGGACGCACACCGTTGACGGCGCTCGAAATGCCGCCGCGCGTACCTGAGTTCGAACGGCCCGCGAGCGAGTCGCCCGGCACGGCGTTGCGCTGGCCGGTGAGTTTCGATCCGAAGCGTTCCGACCAGCTCATAGCATCACTCCCCGCGCGGCGGCGATATCTTCGACCGCGCTGCGAAACACGTCGGCGCGGTGTGCGTAGTTCTTGAACATGTCGAGGCTCGCGCACGCGGGCGAGAGCAGCACGGCGTCGCCGGCTTGCGCGATGCGCGCGGCAGCGTTGGTCGCGGCTTCGAGCGTCGCGTGGTCTTCGAGCGCGACGCCCGTCGAGGCCAGCGTCTCGCGAATGCGCGACGCGTCGCGGCCGATCAGCATCACCGCGCGCGCCCAGCGTGCGACCGGCGCTTCGAGCGGCGAGAAGTCCTGCCCCTTGCCGTCGCCGCCGGCGATCAGCACGATGCGTTGCGCGAGGCCGTCGAGTGCGGCGACGGTCGCGCCGACGTTGGTGCCCTTGCTGTCGTCGACATAATCCACGCCGTCGATCTGCGCGATCACTTCAACGCGATGCGGCTCGCCACGATACTCGCGCAGGCCATGCAGCAGCGCGGCCAGCGGCAGATCGATCGCGCGCGTGAGCGCAAGCGCCGCCAGCGCGTTCGCCGCGTTGTGAAGACCGCGGATACGCAGTGCATCGGCGGGCATCAGTCGTTTCGAAACGACGTTCGGCTCGCTCACCTCATGCTTGCGACGACGCGACGGCGCGGGTTCATCGGCGGCGTCGCGATCGATGCCTTCGACCAGCCAGGCCATGCCGTTGTCGCGCATGAGTCCGTAGTCGCCGACGTGACACGGCTCGTCCAGACCAAACGTCACGACGCGATCCTGCGCGATGTTCTTCGCGAGCGCCATCGTGCGGCTGTCGTCACGGTTCAGCACGCGCGTCGTGCGCAAGCCGAAGATGCGGCCCTTCGCGGCGGCGTAGGCGTCGAGGCCGCCGTGCCAGTCGAGATGGTCCTGCGTGATGTTGAGCACCGCGGCCGCATCGGGTGCGAACGTGTGCGCGGTTTCCAGCTGGAAGCTCGACAGTTCGAGCACCCAGATATCGGGCAGCGCGGTCTGGTCGATGGCTTCGGTCAGTTTGTCGAGCATCGCCGGGCTGATGTTGCCCGCGACCGCAACCGACTTGCCCGCGCGCTGGCACAGGAGTCCGGTCAGCGCGGTCGTCGTGGTCTTGCCGTTCGTGCCCGTGATCGCGATGACCTTCGGCGCGTATCCGTTCGCGCCGAGCCCGGCGAGCGCCTGCGCGAAAAGTTCGAGTTCGCCCCATACGGGAATGCCGCGCTCGTTCGCCGCAGCGATCAGCGGCGCGAGATCCGGCGCGAGCGGCGAAAGCCCCGGGCTGATCGCGACGAGCTCGATGCCGTCATCCAGCAGCGCCGGTGTGAACGCGCCGCCGACGAAATCCGCGTCGATCTTGTGGATCGCGAGCTCGGAGAGATTCGGCGGCGTTTCGCGCGTGTCGGCGATGCGCAGGCGGCAACCGTGCCTGGCGCACCAGCGCGCCATCGCGAGACCGGATTCACCCAGTCCCAGCACGAGCACCATCGGACTTTGCCGACCGACAAACTTCTCGCCAAACATCGCTTTACCTTTCCCGAAAAACTGAAAAACCGCCAAAACGCAAAAAGATCAACGCAGCTTGAGCGTCGATAGACCGAACAGACACAGCATCAACGTGATGATCCAGAAGCGCACCACCACTTGCGTCTCGGTCCAGCCCGACAGCTCGTAGTGATGATGCAGCGGCGCCATCTTGAAGAAACGCCGTCCCTCGCCATAGCGGCGCTTCGTGAACTTGAACCAGAAGACCTGCAGCATCACGGAGAGCGTCTCCGCGACGAAGATGCCGCCCATGATGAAGAGCACGATTTCCTGACGGACGATCACCGCGATCGTCCCGAGCGCGCCGCCGAGCGCGAGCGCGCCGACATCGCCCATGAAGACTTGCGCGGGGTGCGTGTTGTACCAGAGAAACGCGAGACCGGCGCCTCCCATCGCGGAACAAAAGATCAAAAGCTCGCCCGCGCCGGGAATGTGCGGGAACAGCAGATATTTCGAATAGACCGAACTGCCCATCACATAGGCGAACGCGCCGAGCGACGCCCCGACGAGCACGACCGGCATGATGACGAGACCGTCGAGGCCGTCGGTGAGATTCACCGCGTTGCTCGAACCGACGATCACGAAATACGTCATCGCGATGAAACCCCACACGCCGAGCGGATACGTGATCGACTTGAGGAACGGCAGCATCAGGTCGGCGCGCGCGGGCAGTCCCATCGAGAGGCCGCTTCTCACCCACGCCATGAAGAGATCGAACACGCGCGCGTTGTTCGCCTCGGAAACCGAAAACGCGAGATACACCGCCGCGAACAGGCCGATCACCGATTGCCAGAAATACTTCTCCCGCGAGGACATGCCGCGCGGATCCTTGTGCACGACCTTGCGATAGTCGTCCACCCAGCCGATCACGCCGTAGCCGAACGTGACGAGCATCACGATCCACACGAAGCGGTTCGTGAGGTCGGCCCACAGCAACGTGGACACGGCGATGCCCATGAGGATCAGGACACCGCCCATCGTCGGCGTGCCGGATTTGACGAGGTGCGTCTGCGGGCCGTCCTTGCGCACGGCCTGACCGACCTTCAGCGCGGTCAGCTTGCGGATGACCCAAGGGCCGCAAACGAGGCCGATCAGAAGCGCCGTCGCCGTGGCTCCCACGGCGCGGAACGTAATGTAGGTAAACACGCGCATGAAGCTGGCGTCATTCTGAAGCCATTGCGCGAGTGCGAGTAACATGCTGGTCCTTCTCTTTCAGTGAATCAATGTGCTGCGGGCGTCGTGCCCGCGGCGGGTTGTTGTGGGCTCGTCAAGGCGTCTACCACGCGCTCCATCTTCATGAAGCGCGAGCCTTTCGCGAGATACGTGGCCTTGTTGCCATAGCCTGCGTGTTCGAGTGCCGCGAGCATTTCGCTGACGTCGGCGAAATGCTTCGCGGATTGCTTCGATGCCGCCGCGTTGAATGCGTTCACGGAATCGACGCTCGCGGCGCCGAGCGCGAACAGCGCATCGATGCCGCGCTCTGCCGCGTACGCGCCGACTTCGCGATGAAATGCCGGGCCTTCCTCGCCGACTTCGCCCATGTCGCCCATCACGAGCACGCGTGGCGTTGCCTGCGATGCGAGCACGTCGATGGCGGCGCGCATCGAATCGGGATTCGAGTTGTACGTGTCGTCGATGACGGTCGCGCCGTTCAGCGCGCCGAGAATCGCGCGCTTCACCTGCAAGCGGCCTTTTACAGGCTGAAATGCTTCGAGGCCGCGCTTGATCGCATCGAGCGAAACGCCCGCGGCGAGCGCAGCGGCGGTCGCGGCCAGCGCGTTGCGCGCGTTGTGCTCGCCGAGCACGTTCAGCGCGATGTCGAACGCGCCTTGCGGCGTGCGCATGTGCACCGTCGTGCCTTCGAGCGTACCGGTGACGGCGGCCTTCGACGCATCGTCCGTCAGCGCGAAGTCGATGATCGCGTTGTCCGTTGCGGCCGTGCGCCAGAAGACGGCGTATTGATCGTCGGCGGGAAACACGGCGGTGCCCGCAGCGCCCAGCGCATGAATGACCGATGCGTGTTCGAGCGCGACAGCTTCGACCGTCGCCATGAACTCCTGATGCTCGCGCTGCGCATTGTTGACGACAGCGACATCCGGCGCGGCGATCTTGCCGAGCACTTCCGTTTCGCCCGGATGGTTCATGCCGAGCTCGACGACCGCGAGCTTGTGCGACGCCCGCAAACGGAACAGCGTGAGCGGCAAGCCGATGTCGTTGTTGAAATTTCCGGCCGTCGCGAGACGCGCCTCTTCGCCCACCGTAGCCGCGAAGATCGACGCGATCATCTCCTTGACCGTCGTCTTGCCATTGCTGCCCGTGACCGCGACGAGCGGCATCGTGAAGCGCTTGCGCCAGCCGTGCGCCAGCGCACCGAGCGCCGCGCGCGTGTCCTTTACCTTGATGACAGGAAGTGGCCAGGCATCGGCGTTGCTCGGGTCGCGTGACACGAGCGCTGCGGCCGCGCCGCTCTTCGCAACCTGATCAAGGAAATCATGCGCATCGAAGCGATCGCCCCTCACCGCGACGAACAGGTCACCGGCCTGAATGCCGCGGCTGTCCGTGACGACGCGCTCGATGGCGATATCCGCATCGCCCTTGAAGGTCGCGCCGGGAATCATCGCGGCAGCGTCATGCAGGGTGAACATCGTCATTCGCCACCTCCGCGCTGTTGCGTGGCGCGTGCGGCCAACGCGAGGCGCGCGTGATCCTGATCCGAGAACGCGCGTTTCTTGCCCATGATTTCCTGCGTGGCTTCGTGCCCCTTCCCAGCGAGCACGACGACGTCCTCGCGCGCCGCCGAACGGACCGCTTGCAGAATGGCGCTCGCACGGTCTTCGATTCGGCGCGCCTTCGCGGCGTCTTTCATGCCGCCCGCGATTTGATCGATGATCGACATCGGGTCTTCGCTACGCGGGTTGTCGCTCGTGATGACGACCTGATCCGCGAGACGTTCGGCAATTTCACCCATCAGCGGGCGTTTGGTTGCATCGCGGTCGCCGCCGCAACCGAACATGCAGACGAGCTCGCCGCCTCGCGCCTGCGCGATCGGGCGCAGCGCGGTAAGCGTTTTGTCGAGTGCATCGGGCGTGTGCGCGTAATCGATCACGACGAGCGGTTCATCGCTCTGGGGGCGTCCGCCGAGCCGCTCCATGCGGCCGTTGACCGATTCGAGCTTTTCGATGCGCGCGATCGCCGCATCGAACGGCACGCCGACTTCGAGCAGCGTGCCGAGCACGGAAAGCAGATTGCTCACGTTGAACGTGCCGAGCGTACCGACTTCGACTTCGGCTTCGCCCCAGTCCGACGACAAATGAAACGCGGTGCCGGTCGCCGTCGCGCGGACCTGGCTTGCGAGCAGCAACGCGTCGGCGCTCGGCGCGGCGCTGGCAGGCATTTCGACGCCGTACGCAATCGTACGCACCTTGCCGCGCAACGATTCGATCAGGCGCTGACCGGCCGCGTCGTCGCGATTGACGATCGCCGTCTTCAGCGACGGCCAGACGAAGAGGCGCGCCTTCGCTGCTTCGTAGGCGTCGAACGTGCCGTGGTAATCGAGATGATCCTGCGTGAGATTCGTGAAGATGGCGATGTCGAAGTCGACGCCGTTCACCCGGCCCTGATGCAGCGCGTGCGACGAAACTTCCATCGCGACGCCTTCCGCGCCTTGCGCCTTCAGTTGCGCGAGACTGCGCTGCAGTTGCGGCGCATCGGGCGTGGTGAAGCCGCTATGCACGAGCTTGCCCGGCATGCCGATGCCGAGCGTGCCAACGATCGCGCACGGACGGCCGAGCGCGGAGAGCGCCGTCGCGATCCACTGGCTGCACGACGTCTTGCCGTTCGTGCCCGTCACGCCGACGGTCAGCATCGACGCGGTCGGCTCGCCGTACCATGCGGACGCGATCGGGCCCGCGAGCTCGTTCAACGCCTTCACGGCGAGCGTCTTCGCCGCATCCGGCTTGCCCGCGAAATTCTCCGGCTGATAAAGCGCCGCGGCCGCGCCCGCGGCGAGCGCGGCGTCGAGATACGGACGGTTGTCGGCGCCGTCGACCGCATAGGCGAGAAACACGTCGCCGCTCTTGAGCGAGCGCGTGTCGGCGTGCAATTGCGCCTCTGGCCGCGCGTGAGCGCGCAGCCATTGAACAGCTTGTGATACGTCCTTTTGCATCTTGCTCTGCCGGGCTTGCGCGCTCATCGCACGACTCCCGGATGCGTCTTGGTATTGCTCGATACCGCGACTTTCTTCGCGGCATTCGCGTTGTTCGTGTTCGCCGGCTGTTGCGCGGCCGGTTGCGTGGCGGAATTCGAATCGTCGGTCACGACCATCTGCTTGACCGGCATGTCGGGCGGCACATTGAGCGCGCGCAGCGTATCGCCGACGATGCCCGAAAACACCGGACCCGACACCTGGCCACCGAAGTGGCTGCCGACCGTCGGTTCGTCGACGGACACCGCCACCACGATGCGCGGATTAGGCATCGGCGCCATGCCGACGAACGACGCGCGGTACTTCGAATGGTCGTAGCCGTGGCCGCCGTGCTTGTACGCCGTGCCCGACTTGCCGCCGACGCGATAGCCCGGCACCGCCGCATCCGGCGACGTACCGCCCTTCGCCGTCACGGTTTCGAGCATCGCGCGCACCTGACGCGCGGTCGTCGGCGAAAACACCTGCTGACCGAGCGGCGGCTGATCGCCGGGCGTGCGGAAAATCGACACGGGCAGAATGGTCCCGTCATTGGCGATCGCCGTGTACGCGCGCGCGAGCTGGAACAGCGACGCGGACAAACCGTAGCCGTAGGACATCGTCGCCTGCTCGATGCGCCGCCAGCTTTTCCACGGGCGCAGACGCCCGGTCACCGCGCCCGGAAAACCGACCTTCGGCGCCTGACCGAGCCCGATGCTCGTGTACATATTCCACATTTCCTCCGGACGCAATTGCATCGCAATTTTGGTTGCGCCGATATTGCTCGACTTCTGAATCACGCCGCCGACGGTGAGCGTGCCGAAGCCGGAATCGTCCGTGATGCGCGCGCCGTCGAGCACGAACACGCCGCCGCCCGTTTCCACGAGCGTGTTCGGCGTCACCCGATGCAGATCGAGCGCGAGCGAAACGGTGAACGGTTTCATGATCGAGCCGGGCTCGAATGTGTCCGTGAGGATGCGGTTGCGCAACTGCTCGCCGGTCATGCGCGAGCGATCGTTCGGGTTGTACGTGGGATAGTTGACGAGCGCGAGCACCTCGCCCGTTTTCACGTCGATCACGATCGCCGCGCCTGCCTTCGCCTTCGATTTCTCGACGGCGGCCTTCAGGTTCGTGTACGCGATGTACTGAATCTTGCTGTCGATCGAGAGTTCGACGTCCGTACCATTGTGCGGCACCACCTGTTCGTCGACATCCTCGACGATGTGACCCATGCGGTCCTTGATGACGCGACGCATGCCCGGCGTGCCGGCGAGGACATTCTGGTCGCCGAGCTCGACGCCCTCCTGCCCCTTGTCTTCAATATTAGTAAAGCCGATCAGGTGCGCGGTGATTTCGCCTTCCGGATAAAAGCGCTTGTATTCGCCGCGCGAATAAATTCCGGGAATATCGAGCGCGGCGACTTTCTGCGCGACTTCGAGCGGAACCTGACGCTTCACGTAGACAAAGGTCTTGTCCATCGACAGCTTCGCGCGTAGCTCCTTTTCCGGCATTTCGAGAAGTTTGGACAATTGCGCGAATTTGTCCGCGCCGAGATCGTTCGGCACGGCTTCGGGAATCGCCCAGATGGCCTTCACCGGCAGGCTCGTCGCGAGCACGAGACCGTTGCGGTCGCGAATCTGGCCGCGCGTCGCCGGCATTTCGAGCGTGCGCTGATAGCGGCTTTCGCCCTGCTTCTTGAAGAACGCGTTGCCCGGGCCCTGAATCCAGAACGCACGTGCAGCGAGCGCGACGAACGCCATGAACAGCAGAAACACGACGAACTTCGAGCGCCACATCGGCAGGCGCACGGCGAGAAGCGGGTTCGGCGTGTGAGCGACGTCTTTCTGCTTCGCGGATTTTTTCATCGCTTGACTCCGCGTGCAGGCGGCGCCGACGCCGGCAGCGGCGGCGGCATCGGTGCATCGGCGGCCTTGTTGGCCGCCGTGTCGTAGGTGAGATATTGCGTGCGGCCGGTCGTCACGGGCTGCATTTTCAGTGAGCTGGTGGCCAGTTGCTCGATGCGCGATGTCTTGGACAACGCGCTCTGCTGGTACTGCAACTGCGCGTAATCCTGCTGAAGCTGTCGCTCCTGCGACTGCGCCCGCTGCAGGTCGATGAAGATCTCCCGCTGCTGATTGGTCGAGCTGACGACCGACAGCGCGCACCCGAGCACGATGATGAGCAGAAAGATGTTGAGACGATTCATGGCGCGATCCGCTCAGCGATACGCATCACCGCGGATCGGGCGCGCGGGTTGTCGGCGACTTCGGCATCACCCGGAAACACGCGGCCGACCACGCGCAGCGGCGGGCTGGGAAGATCGACCGCGCGGATCGGCAAACGACGGTCCACCGCCGGCGCGCTCGCGTGCGCCTGCATGAACCGCTTGACGATCCGGTCTTCGAGTGAATGAAAGCTGATCACGACCAGCCGCCCCCCTTGTTCCAACAATTCCAATGCCGATTCGAGTACTACCTGCAGCTCCGCAAGCTCTTGATTGACGTGAATCCGTATAGCTTGAAAGGTGCGAGTTGCCGGGTCCTTGCCCTTTTCACGGGTTTTGACGACGTGACCCACGATTTCGGCAAGCTCGCGCGTGCTGTCGAGAGGCCCAAGACGGTCGGACTCTGCCCGGCGAGCAACAAGCGCCTTTGCAATCTGAAAAGCAAACCGTTCTTCCCCATAATCTCTGATGACCTCCGTGATTTCCTGCACCGTGGCCCGCGCGAGCCACTCAGCCGCCGACTCGCCGCGAGTCGGATCCATCCTCATGTCGAGCGGACCTTCTGCGCGGAAGCTGAAGCCGCGCTCCGGGTCGTCCACCTGCGGCGACGACACGCCAAGATCCAGCAACACGCCCGACACCCGCCCTACCCCACGCTCGCTCGCCGCGTCGCGCAACGCCGCGAAGCTGTCATGCACGATCGAAAAGCGCGGGTCCTGAATCTGTTGCGCCGTGGCGATTGCAAGAGGATCCTTGTCGAAAGCGATCAGTCGCCCCGCGTCACCCAGTCGCTGCAAAATCGCCCGGCTATGACCACCGCGGCCGAATGTGCCATCTATATAGATGCCGTCCGCACGCGTGATCAGTCCGTCTACCGCTTCCTTCAGCAGCACCGTGCGATGCTGCAATTCATTTCCCATCGCAGGAGCCATGTTGTTCAGCGCCGCGTCAGAACGTGAAATTCTTCAGCGCTTCGGGCATGCCCTGCGCCATCGCCGCGGCTTCCTTCGCTGCGTAAGTCTGCGAATCCCACAGCTCGAAGTGCGCCCCCATGCCGAGCAGCGTCACTTCCTTTTCGAGCGACGCAGCAGCGCGCAGCTCGGGCGAGACCAACACGCGCCCGTTGCCGTCGAGTTCGACATCCATTGCATTACCGAGAAAGATGCGCCGCCACCACATGGCTTCCATCGGAAGCGCGGCGACCTTGGCGCGAAAGACTTCCCACTCCGGGCGAGGGAACAGCAACAGGCATCCATCCGGGCTCTTCGTGAGCGTCACCCGGCCTTCAGCCTGCCCTTGCAGCGCTTCCCGATAGCGAGACGGAACCGACATCCGCCCTTTCGCATCGAGCGTCAGCGCCGACGCCCCTTGGAACACTCGCCCTTCTCCCCGTTTGCGGACGCCCACCACGACGCCCGCCCCACTTCAGTTTTGCTCGAAAACGGCCTCTGAATCACACAAAAGACCACTTTCTCACACTGTCTCCCACTTTAGAGGAACGCATTTCCTCGGTCAAGACGCGTACCTTTTTTTCGAGTGCTTTTTATTTGCTAGAACAAGGACTTAGCGAAGGAGCTTGAAGTGACGGCAAAAGAGAAAATCGTTATGAATTAGAGGGCTAGTGCGGGATGTGAAGGTAGTACGTGAAATGAGCAGGCGAAATGAGGGAAATGTAACGGTTCCCGCAGCCGCTTCGTGGTCTGATCGAGGGTTTCGGCCAGCGCGTGCCTCGCTCGTCTCGATAAGCGGCGGTCGAGGCGTTCAGCACACTATATGTAATACGCCGTGCGCGTCATGACCTTGGACGCTGCGCGCATCAACGCGCGAACCGGGAACGGCACTTCGCTCCCACCTGCGCCGATCGCGGCCGCGGCATGCGCGCTTTCATCGAGGCGCATCTGCTCGACGATCGCGCGCGACGCGTGATCGTTCGCGGGCAAGGTCTTCATGTGGCCGTCGAGATGTTGCTCGACCTGACGCTCGGTTTCCGCCATGAAGCCTAGACTCGCGCGATCACCGAAGCGTCCCGCGACGAAGCCGATGGCGAGCGCACCGGCATACCACAACGGATTCAACAGGCTCGGCCGCGATTCCAGATCCTTCAGCCGCGTCGAGGTCCACGCGAGATGATCTTCTTCCTCGCGAGCCGCTTGCTCGAAGCTTGCCTTGAGCTCGGGCGAGTTGGTGGCGAGCTTCTGCGCCTGATAAAGCGCCTGAGCACAAACTTCGCCGACATGATTCACGCGCATCAGGCCGGCCGAATGGGCGCGCTCTTTTTCCGTGAGCTGCGACTCCTCCGCGTGGACGTCGCCTCGTGCGTCCGAAGCCGATATCGCCGATTCGGGAATCGGTCGCGACATGCGGCTCACGCCGGTCATGGAGCGCAAGCCTCGATCGAACTCGCTGATGACTTCATCGAGCGTCATGGTGTCACCTCTATTCGTAGTTCGCCTGCGACGTGTCTGCGCCGGTTCGATCGCCGGGGCAATGGCTCGACGAGCACGCGGCGGAAAACGCGGATTTTAGCGCACATCGTCTGGTAACGAGGCCGCGCGGGCTTGCCGGGACTAACACCCGAAAGACCACCAGCATGCGGGTCATTTCCGGAAAAGCGTCCCGTGAGCACCATTTAAGCCGCGTCGCTGTCGTGACCTCAGCGAGTCGCGCCCCGGCACTTTTCACCCGCGAAATCGAGCTGAAAACACCTGTTCGCAGGCAGCACTTTGTTAATTAGGGCAAACACGGGTCGCAAAAATCCTGCAAAACCAACATTTTAGCGCCTGTTGCGTAAACGTCACATGAGTCGGCCGGCGTACCCCCTTTTCCTTTGTTCGCCAAAGCCTCTTTGTTACATTACGTGTCACCTTCGTTCAGAAGCCCGGCAGGGACCGTCAACACACTGGCGCTAAGAACAGTGACCTTGCCAAAAGTCGCAAACACTCCTTGGAGATCTATTCAATGAAAAAGTCGCTTCTCGCTCTCGCCGCATTGGGCGTTTTTGCAGGCGCCGCACATGCGCAGAGCAGTGTGACGCTGTACGGCATCATCGACGCAGGCTTCGCCTACAACAACAACAGCGGCGGCCAGAAGCTGTACGCACTGAACAGCGGCAACCTGCAGGGTAGCCGTTGGGGCCTGCGCGGCACGGAAGACCTCGGTGGCGGTCTGAAGGCCATCTTCGTGTTGGAAAACGGTTTCAACGTGTTCAACGGCCAACTGGGCCAAGGCGGCGACATGTTCGGCCGTCAGGCTTACGTCGGTCTGTCGACGGCTCAATTCGGTACGGTCACCCTGGGTCGTCAGTACGACTCCGTGGTCGACTTCACCGGCGCATTCGAAGTCGGCAGCCAGTGGGCGTCGTACTTCGGCGCACACCCGGGCGACGTGGACAACATGAACAACTCGAATCGCGTGAACAACGCGGTCAAGTACACGAGCGCGAACTACGCTGGCTTCACGTTCGGCGGTCTGTATAGCCTCGGCGGCCAGGCTGGCCAGTTCAACCGCAACCAGATCTGGTCGGTTGGCCTGGGCTACTCGCAAGGTCCCCTGCAGTTGGGCGCGGGCTACTTGAACGTCAAGGACCCGAACTACTCGTTCTTCGGCAACAACGCAACGAGCCGCACCGCGACCACGACGCCTTCGGCTTCGAACATGTCGAGCCGCGTGTACTCGGGCTTCGCATCGGCCAAGACGCAACAGGTCATTTCGGCTGGCGGTGCTTACACGTTCGGCGCAGCGACCATCGGCGCGACGTATAGCAACACGCAGTTCAAGGACGTCAACAACGAAGCAGGCGCTGGCCTGAACCCGGCTGGCTACACGGGCGGATCGGGCAAGTTCCACAACGCCGAAATCAACTTCAAGTATCAGCTGACCCCGGCCCTGCTGCTCGGCGTCGCATATGACTACACGAAGGGTTACGGCCTGAGCGACGCCAAGTACCATCAAGGCATGCTGGGCGCGGACTACTTCCTGTCGAAGCGCACGGACGTGTACATCGACGGTATCTACCAGCACGCCAGCGGCACGGATTCGACGAACCGTGCAGCGGTTGCGAACATCAACGGCCTGTCGGCGTCGTCGACGTCGAACCAGGTTGCTGCTGTCGTCGGCATCCGTCACAAGTTCTAATAAGGTCGTAACAAAGCAGCACGCTCTGAAAGGCGCCTTCGGGCGCCTTTTTTTCGTCCGGGCGCTGCCGATAAAAAAGCCTTCGTCTCTCGCGAAACGAAGGCTTTCACGTTTCAGGCGATGCGAACGCTACGCGCGACCGTCGCGCAGCTCACGCCGCAGAATCTTGCCGACATTGCTTTTCGGCAGCTCGTTGCGGAATTCGATCATGCGCGGACGCTTGTAGCCGGTGAGCCGCTCCTTGCAGTAGGCGATAACGTCGGCCTCCGTCAGACTCAGATCCTTGCGAACGATGAAGAGCTTCACGGCCTCGCCCGAAGTCTGATCTTTCACGCCGACCGCGGCGACTTCGAACACGCCCGGCAGCATCGCGACGACGTCCTCGATTTCGTTCGGATACACGTTGAAGCCGGACACGAGAATCATGTCCTTCTTGCGATCGACGATCTTCACGTAGCCGCGCTCGTCCAGCACGCCGACATCGCCCGAGCGGAAAAAGCCGTCGGCGGTCATCACTTTTGCCGTTTCGTCGGGGCGATTCCAGTAGCCTGCCATCACCTGCGGACCGCGAATGCAGATCTCGCCGGGCTGACCGAGCGGCATTTCGTTGTTGTCGTCGTCTCGGATGGACACTTCTGTCGATGGAAGCGGCAAGCCGATCGTGCCCGTGTATTCCGTTGCGGTCACCGGATTGCAGGTGACGCACGGCGACGTCTCCGACAAGCCGTAACCTTCGACGATCGGCACGCCGGTCGCCGCAAACCAGCGCTTCGCGACCGCTTCCTGAACGGCCATTCCGCCGCCGTTCGCGGCGATCAGCTTCGAGAAATCGAGCTTGCTGAAGTCGGGATGATTCAGCAACGCGTTATAGAGCGTGTTGACAGCCGGAAACGTGTTGACCGGAATGCCCTTCAGTTCCTTGATCGTCCCGGCGATATCGCGCGGATTCGGGATCAGCACGCCGAGACCGCCGGTACGGATCGTGAGCATCCCGCAAACCGTCAGCGCGAAGATGTGATAGAGCGGCAGCGCGACCACGCACACGAACTGGTCGATGTCCGGGCGGCGCTTGCGGGCCGGATCGAGCCAGACCTCCGACTGCAGCGTGTTAGCGATCAAGTTGCGATGCGTGAGCGTCGCGCCCTTGGCGACACCCGTCGTGCCCCCGGTGTATTGCAGGAACGCGACATCGTCGGGGCTTTGCGCGACAGGCTGCAGCGTGACGCGGCCGCCTTCGCTGAGCGCGTCGTTGAAGCGGATGCTGCCGGGCAGATTCCACTCGGGCACCATCTTCTTGACGCGACGCACGACCAAATTGACCAGCAGCCCCTTTAGTCCCATGAGATCGCCCATCGCCGCGACGACCACATGTTTGATCGACGTGTTTCCGACCACGGCCTGAAGCGTGCCGGCGAAATTCTCCAGAATGACGATCGCTTCGGCGCCGCTGTCCTTGAGCTGATGCTCGAGTTCGCGCGGCGTGTAGAGCGGATTGACATTGACGACGATGTAGCCCGCACGCAGCACCGCCGCAATGGCGATCGGATATTGCAGGACGTTCGGCATCATCAGCGCGACGCGCGCGCCGGGCTTCATCCCTCGCTTCTGAAACCACGCGGCCAGCTTTCTCGACATCGAGTCCAGCTCGGCATACGTGATCGACTGGCCCATGCACACGAAGGCTCGGCGATCGCGATTCGCACGGAAGCTGTCCTCGAGCAGCTCGGAAACGGACCGATACGCGGATGCATCGATGTCCGCGGGCACACCGGCCGGGTAAGACTTCAGCCAGGGTTTCTCCACCGGCGTCTCCTTTATATGATTTTAGAATGGTCGTGCGGAAACGAAATCCTAGCTTTTCAGCCGGTCTCCGACAACTGGGTTAGACGCCATACACCAGACGCGTTCGAATCTGTCGCTGCGACGTTCATCGATCCATCGGCTCCGCTTCCACGAGGCAATCGTAAAACGTCGCGGAGCCGCCGAGATCGGTCAACGCCTGGCTCGTCACCTGATTGGCGTTACAGCCATCGGGCGAAAACTTCTTCCACCAGATCGACAAACCGACGACGACGCCTTCACGCGCACGCTCCGTCACGCGGGCGCGCGCCTGCATCGAACCGCGATCGTTGAAGATGCGCACCAGCGCGCCATCGGCGATGGAGCGCGCTTCGGCATCCGCGGGATGAATGTCCAGATACGGTTCGCGCTCCGCCGCTCGCAAGCTTTCGATGTTCACGAAGCTGCTGTTCAGAAAGTTGCGCGCGGGCGGAGAAATCATCGCGAGCGGATAGCGGGCGGCCAGTTCCGGTGAGCCATCCGCAGACTCGTAAGGCGGCAGGTAATCCGGCAACGGATCGTGACCCTCGCGTTTCAAGCGCTCGCTGTAGAACTCGCATTTTCCGGAAGGCGTGCGAAACGCGCCCTCGGCCAGCGGCGCCTGCGGGATGTCGAGCTTCAGCCAGCCGGACGCCTTCAACGCGTCCCAGCTTTGACCTTCCAGCGTGCGGTCGTCCCAGCGGAATGCCTTCGATGCGATCTGCTCGTCGGTTTCGAAAAGCGCGGGCTCGGTGAGCCCCATCGCGCGAGCGAGGCCGCGGAATATTTCCGTGTTCGGGCGCGCTTCGCCGACGGGCTGGATCGCCGGCAGGTTCGCCATCACATGCGTGTGCCCGTAGGATTTGTGGACATCGAGATGCTCGAGTTGCGTCGTCGCGGGGAAGATGAGGTCTGCATAGTCCGCCGTGTCGGTCTGGAAGTGTTCCAGCACGATCGTGAACAGATCCTCGCGCGCGAAGCCCGCCGCTACTTTCGCCGAATCAGGCGCGACCGCGACAGGATTAGAGTTGTAGACGATGAGCGCTTCGATTTTCGGTCCGAACATTTCGTCGCCCGGATGCAGCAACGCGTCCCCGATCGCATTCATGTTGATCGCGCGCGGAATATTCGACGGCCATCCCGGCAGCAAATCGGGGCGCTCGAGCGCGCTGCCATCGGTCGGCGTCCAGCCGGACGAGGAAAGCAGCAAACCTCCGGCGCGGTCGCGCCACGCACCCGTCAATGACGGCAAACAAGCGATCGCACGAACCGCATTGCCGCCGCCGCGCACGCGCTGCATGCCGTAGTTGAGGCGGATGGCAGCCTTCCGGGTCGATCCGAAGGCGCGCGCAAGTTCGATGACCACGCTCTCGTCGATCCCGCAGATCTGTGCGACGCGTGAAGGTGGATACTGCGCCGCGCGCGCCGCAAGTTCGTGGAAGCCCACGGTGTGCGCGCTCACATACTCGTGGTCGATGAAATTCTCGCAGATCAGCACATCGATCATGCCGAGCGCCAGCGCGGCATCGGTTCCCGGACGCAGCGCGATGTGTTGATGGCACTTTTCCGCCGTGAGCGATCTGTAGGGATCGATCGCAATCAGCTTGGCGCCGCGTCGCTTCGCTTCCTGGGCACGCGTCCAGAAGTGCAGGCTCGAGGCGATTGGGTTCGCGCCCCAGATAAGGATCAACTCGCTCTCTTCGTAATACTCCGCATGCATGCCCAGGCTAGCGCCGTACGTGTAGCGCAGGCCGGCCGCGCCCGCAGCGGCGCAAATTGTGCGTTCGAGTCGCGACGCGCCGAGCACGTTGAAAAATCGCGCGGCGACGCTTTCACCTTGCACCAGTCCCATCGTGCCTGCGTAGCTGTACGGAACGATGGCTTCGGGCGCGCGTCGAGCGATCGGGCGCAGGCGTTCAGCCGCGAGTCGCAGCGCCTCGTCCCAGCCGACCGGCTCGAATCGACCTTCGCCCTTTTTGCCGATTCGCCGCAACGGCGTCACGAGACGCTCTTTGTGATGCGTGCGCTCCGCATATCGGGTGACCTTCGTGCACAGCACGCCCTGCGTCGGCGGATGATCGGGATCGCCGCTGATCTTGACCGCTTTGCCATCCTTTACCGTTACGCGCATCGCGCAGGTATCGGGGCAGTCGTGAGGGCATACGGCTCGGGCAAACTCGGCTGGAGCGTTCATCGGAAAGTCCGGTAACTCGAAATAAAAGCGGTAGATGACGGAATTCTATTACGGTCACTATGCGATCGACCGTCCGATGCAGCAAATAGTGGCGGCGTAGAATGGAACGACTAGCACGGTCAATACGTGCAATCCGAATTCAAACGTGAGAGTAGTTCAAATGAATCTGATCCCAGAGATCGAAGCATCACACGACGAAATCAAAACGCTCCGACGAACGATCCATGCTCATCCCGAATTGCGCTATGAAGAGGTCGGAACCGCGAATCTGGTGGCCGACTGCCTCGAACGTTGGGGAATCGAGGTGCATCGGGGATTGGGCAAAACCGGAGTGGTCGGGGTGCTGAAGCGCGGCAGCGCCAAAGCCTTGATCGGACTGCGCGCAGACATGGACGCACTGCCGATTCAGGAACTGAATACGTTCGGGCATCGATCGACGAACGACGGCCGGATGCACGCCTGCGGGCACGATGGTCATACCGCGATGTTGCTTGGCGCGGCGAAACATCTGGCCGAGCATGGCAAGTTCGACGGGACGATCGTTTTCATTTTTCAGCCGGCCGAAGAAGGCGGTGCCGGTGCCAAGGCCATGATCGAGGACGGTCTTTTCACGCAGTTTCCTGTCGACGCCGTGTTCGGCATTCATAACTGGCCTGGAATTCCCGCTGGTCATTTCGGCGTCGTCGAAGGGCCGATCATGGCCTCGAGCAACGAGTTTCGTATCACGGTGCGCGGAACCGGTTCGCATGCAGCCTTGCCGCACAATGGACGCGATCCGGTCTTTACGGCAGTCCAGATTGCGAATGGGCTTCAGAGCATCATTACCCGAAACAAAAAGCCGATCGACACGGCGGTTCTGTCCATTACGCAGATTCACGCCGGAGAAGCTGCGAACGTCGTGCCCGACCAAGCGTGGCTCGGCGGGACTGTGCGCACTTTCACGATGGAGACGCTCGACCTGATTGAAGCGCGCATGCGCAAAATCGTGGAGGCGACTGCGGCCGCCTACGATTGTGAGGTTGATATCTACTTCCACAGGAATTATCCGCCCACGATCAACTCGGCCGAAGAGACGAGGTTTGCGGCCGATGTGATGGCGGAGGTCGTGGGAAAGGATAAAGTCGATACCGCCGTCGAACCGACGATGGGGGCGGAGGACTTTTCGTTCATGCTGCTTGAAAAGCCCGGGTGCTATGCGTTCCTAGGCAACGGCGATGGCGGACATCGGGAGCAAGGACATGGCGCAGGGCCATGCATGCTGCACAACGCCAGTTATGACTTCAACGATGATCTGTTATCGATTGGATCGTCGTATTGGGTACGCCTGGCAGAGAGATTTCTGGCCCGTTAATGGGCGCGACGCGGATGGCGCAGTTCGTTTGAGCGCATGCCATCGCGCATCAAA
>NZ_CAJMZL010000042.1:0-56442 GCF_905220305.1 Caballeronia sp. J97
AAAAAAATGCCCCGCGCGATGCGGGGCGATTTCTGCGATGACACGCGCCGTGCGAATCAGGTCACCGGCGCCGGGTTGAACAGCACGAGCGCGTTATGCAGCTTCAACGCCTCGGCCTTGGTCTGCGTCTTGCCGCTCGCGACATCGAGCATCAGGCGGAACAGCTCCCAGCCCACATCGGCGATGGTGGCCTCGCCCGTCGCGATGGTGCCCGCGTTCACGTCCATCAGATCGTGCCAGCGGCGCGCGAGATCCGAGCGCGTCGCGACCTTCAGCACCGGCACTTCGGCGAGGCTGTACGGCGTGCCGCGCCCCGTCGTGAATACGTGCAGGTTGATGCCCGCCGCGAGTTGCAGCGTGCCGCAGATGAAATCGCTCGCGGGCGTCGCCGCGTAGATCAGGCCCTTCTGCCTCACCTTCTCGCCCGGCGACAGCACGCCGGAAATCGTCGAGCTGCCCGACTTCACGATGGACCCCATCGCCTTCTCGACGATATTCGACAGTCCGCCCTTCTTGTTGCCCGGCGTCGTGTTCGCGCTGCGGTCCGCGCCGCCGCGCTTCAGGTAATCGTCGTACCACTGCATCTCGCGGATGATCGCCTGCGCCACTTCGCCGTTGGCCGCGCGCGCCGTCAGTTGCGCGACGCCGTCACGCACTTCCGTCACTTCCGAGAACATCACCGTCGCGCCCGCGCGCACCAGCAGGTCCGTCGCGAAGCCCACCGCCGGGTTCGCCGTCAGGCCCGAGAAGGCATCGCTGCCGCCGCACTGCACGCCGACGACGAGATCCGCCGCCGGGCACGTCTCGCGACGGCGGTTGTTGAGGCGCTTCAGATGCGTGTCGGCCATGCGCATGATCGACTCGATCATCGACCCGAAGCCGACATGCGCTTCGTCCTGAAGCACGACGGTGCCGCCGTTGTCGTCGTGCGTGTTGTCGCCGATATCGGCCACGTCTTCCGTTTCCGCCGTGGCCGCCGCAATCGGAATCGTGCCCGGCGGCATCAGACGTTCCGGCTGAAGCTTCTCGCAACCCAGCGACACCATCATCACTTCGCCGCCGAAGTTGGGATTCAGCGCGATGTTGCGCACGGTGCGGATCGGCACCATCGCGTCGGGTGCGTCGATGGCGACGCCGCAGCCGTAGGTGTGGCCGAGGCTCACGACGTCGTCGACATTCGGGTAGCGCGGCAGCAACTCCGCCTTGATGCGCGTGACCGCGTGCTGCACGACGTCCGCGACGCATTGCACCGTGGTCGTGATCGCGAGGATGTTGCGCGTGCCGACCGTGCCGTCCGCGTTGCGATAGCCCTCGAACGTGAAGCCTTCGAGCGGCGATTCGTCCGGCGCCTTGATCGTCGCGATCGGCAGGTCGTGCAGTTCGGGCGACGCCGGCATGCGCGTGACGTGCTCGTTGATCCAGCTTCCCTTCGGCAACGCCTTCGTCGCATAGCCGATCACCACGTTGTAGCGGATCACCGCGTCGCCTTCGGCGAGATCCTTCAGCGCGACCTTGTGGCCCTGCGGCACGCGCTCGCGCAGCACGAGGCCATCGGCGAACGTGGCGCCTTCGCCGAGACCGCCGTCATTGACGACGATCGCGACGTTGTCGTCCGGGTGGACGCGGATATAGAGAGGGGACTGATTCATTCTGACGAATCCTCGGAGCAAACACGCCGCATGACCGCGACTGGAGTTATGTCATCCTACAACATAGAAGGGCACAATTGGTCAGTAATTACCCTTATTCGTTGAATATATTGGCCTAACCTGATTGTACGATGACCGCTCATGTTGTACGATGACTTACGAGCTCGGCACCCGCCGGTCGCTGACCAACGAGACAGATCACCATGACGACACCGCAAGAACTGAAGCAAATCGTTTCCGAAGGCCTGCTTTCCTTCCCCGTGACGGACTTCGACCAACAAGGCAATTTCCGCGCGGACACGTACGCGGAGCGCCTCGAATGGCTGGCGCCGTACGGTGCTTCGGCGCTGTTCGTCGCGGGTGGCACGGGCGAGTTCTTCTCGCTGACGCAACCCGAATATTCGCAGATCGTGAAGACGGCCACCGAAGTGTGCCGTGGCAAGGTGCCGATCCTGGCGGGCGCGGGCGGCCCGACCCGCACGGCGATCGCGTTCGCGCAGGAAGCCGAACGTCAGGGCGCGCAAGGCATTCTGCTGATGCCGCACTATCTGACGGAAGCGTCGCAGGAAGGCATCCGCGCGCACGCCGAAGAGGTCTGCCGCGCCGTGCCGAACATGGGTGTGATCATCTACAACCGCGCGAACTCGAAGCTCAACGCCGACATGCTGGAGCAACTCGCGGACAGCTGCCCGAACCTGATCGGCTTCAAGGACGGCGTCGGCGAAATCGAGAACATGGTGACGATCCGCCGTCGTCTCGGCGAGCGTTTCTCGTACCTCGGCGGCCTGCCGACGGCCGAAGTCTACGCAGCCGCGTACAAGGCGCTGGGCGTGCCGGTGTACTCGTCGGCGGTGTTCAACTTCATCCCGAAGACCGCGATGCAGTTCTACCGCGCGATCGCCGCCGACGATCACGCGACGGTCGGCAAGCTGATCGACGAATTCTTCCTGCCGTACCTGAAGATCCGCAACCGCAAGGCGGGCTACGCGGTGTCGATCGTCAAGGCGGGCGCGAAACTCGTCGGCCACGACGCGGGTCCGGTGCGCGCACCGCTGACCGATCTGACCGGGGAAGAGCTCGAGCAGCTCGACGTGCTCATCAAGAAGCTCGGCGCACAGTAAGAGCACTGGCAGGAGACAAGCGAAGCGCGGGAGCGCGCGGCGCCGCAAAGGCGCCGCGCGTCGCTTCGCACACGAGGGCCGCTCGAGGACGAATCGGGCGGCCCTCCGTGCATCAGCACGATCGAAAAGGGGAAGTCCATGTCGATGAGCCGCGCCGCGAATCCCGCGGACGTCATGAAGCGCACCAAGGTGCGCTATCTCATTCTGTTGCTGATCTTCGTGATCACGACGTTCAACTATGCGGACCGCGCGACCTTGTCGGTCACCGGCTCGGCGATGCGCGCCGAATTCGGCTTCGATGCGATCCGCATGGGCTATATCTTCTCGGCCTTCAGCTGGGCGTACGTGCTCTCGCAAATGCCCGCGGGCTGGCTGCTCGATCGCTTCGGCGCGCGGCGCGTGTATGCGGCGAGCATTTTCCTGTGGTCGCTGTTCACGCTGCTGCAAAGCTCGATCGGCCTGCTAGGCAGCGCGGCGACGGCCGTGACCGCCCTCTTCGTGCTGCGCTTCGCGATGGGCGCGGCGGAAGCGCCCGCGTTCCCGGCCAATGCGAAAGTCGTCGCGAGCTGGTTTCCGACGAAGGAGCGCGGCACGGCATCGGCGATCTTCAACTCGGCCCAGTATTTCGCGGCCGTCGTGTTCACGCCGTTGATGGCGTGGCTCACGCACGCGTTCGGCTGGCATCACGTCTATATCGTGATGGGTATCGCGGGTCTGCTGCTCGCGCTCACGTGGCTCTCCGTGATGAAGAATCCGGCGGACCACCCGCGCGTGAACAGTCAGGAGCTGGAGTACATCGAGGAAGGCGGCGGCCTCGTGCACGGTCATCAGCGCGCGGGCGGCGGCGCGGCACGCGCGCGCACGAACACAAGCGCGAACAGCGTGGGCTGGCCGGTCGTGAAGCAGTTGCTGACGAACCGGATGTTGCTCGGCGTGTACCTCGCGCAGTACTGCATCAACGTGCTGACGTACTTCTTCCTGACGTGGTTTCCGATCTATCTCGTGCAGGCTCGTCACATGACGATTCTGCAGGCGGGCTTCGTCGCGTCGCTGCCGGCCATCTGCGGCTTCACGGGCGGCGTGCTCGGCGGCGTGATCTCCGACGGCCTCATCCGTCGCGGCAAGTCGCTGACCGTCGCGCGCAAGGTGCCGATCGTCGGGGGCATGCTGCTGTCGTCGTGCATCATCGGCTGCAACTACGTCGATACGGACTGGGTCGTGGTCGCGCTGATGTCGCTCGCGTTCTTCGGCAAGGGTATCGGCGCACTGGGCTGGGCGGTGGTCGCCGATACGTCGCCGAAGGAAGCCATCGGGCTGTCCGGATCGATCTTCAACATGTTCGGCAATGTCGCCGGGATCGTGACGCCGATCGTGATCGGCTATCTCGTCGCGCAGTCGGGCTCGTTCAACGGCGCGCTGGCGTTCGTCGGCATCAATGCGTTGATCACGGTGTTCAGTTATCTCGTGATCGTGAAGGACATCAGGCGCGTCGAATTGCGGGTGTGATTCGAGGCGATCGATGGGTGAGCAAGCCCGTTCTGTTCATGGCAGAACGGGCCTTGCAGCTCCAATCGCGCAACGCAGATAGCAACGTCTCTGTTAGGGAACCGCCGTCTGTGTCGTTTTCACTAAAGAAAATCCAAGCTGTCAGCCTCGCCAGAACCGGCTGCGTGACATCAGACGAATTCGACCTTCATCTCCTAGAAACTTCGATCTGCTTCCTGACGACGCCGAATAGCGCTTTCGACTTTCTTCCAGACATCGTTAATTCGAAACCGGTAGTAAAGCGCCGTAAGATTGCTGGTTAGCTTATTCAGCCCGGTGTCCTCTCCCTGAAGGCGAGACCTGATTTCTCGAACGACCCAATCATCGTCAAATGAAAGCCAAACCGGGGGAATCGCCGTGAACATATTGGGACCGCATACGGGTGCCACTTCACGAAAGAAAATTCGCTTCAGTTCAGGAAGCGGGTACGCGGTGAGCTTCCCGGCGTAACAATCGTAGTCGACCTCGGTGTCAACGAAGAATTCGGCCATCACAATCCAGATCGCTTCCCGCTCATCGCCGTCTATCAAGTCTTCCATTGGCGTTTTAGTTGCGCATCCATTCCTGGAAATGCTGCCACTCTTCGCTGTAGACCTCATAGGCTTTCAGTCCGGCCTTGGACCCCACATCACTCCCAAGGATCATAAGCGCACCTATACAGGCCGGTTCGGCCGGACCACATAAGAACGAGAGCGAAGCACCCGCCGTTCCGCCAACGATACCGCCAGCCACTATGCTGCCTTGTCGCACCATCTCACGAATTCTGTCTTTCGCGTTGATGATCTCACCGACGATCAGCGTGCCGGTTAAAAGCAGCATCATCGTTCCTTTACTGCGTAGCTCCTTTATGCCCTTTGTCACCGTGGCGTTATCACGGCCCGCCGCGAGTATCACCTCGAAATATACCGCTTTGCGTTCCCCCGCGGAAAGCTGAAGAAAATCCTTCCTGAAGCTATTCTGCGCGTATTTGTTGAGATAGAAATCCAGCCCGCGTGCCTTCGCCTTTATCAATTCGGTACTGGCGACACCGAATGCAGATGTGTACGCACGATATTCAATGACCAGTTTGTCCCGCATCATGTTGCAGAACTCGGCTCCTTCCTTGACTGTCATCGTTCCCGCTACGACAGAATTACGAACCTCCTTAGAGATACTTTTGATATGAGCGGCATATTTCACACGAACGTCAGCATCATTGATGATGCCGAGCGCAATATTGATTGCCGACGATTCCCACCCCTGTATGGCAGTTTCGATCACACCGCTATTTAGGCCATGCTCCATTCCCGTTCGGAACTCGCCTCGGTGAATGATGTTGTCGGTCGACTGTCGCGGGAGCGTTGACATCTACAGTGCTCCCGAGTGACCGAGAATCGCTTGCGTGACACTGCCGAGCATCGCGTCGGATCCTTGCGTTTCAAGCTCCAAAGCGGAGCACGCACTGTCGTTACTTCGAGTGAATCGAATTTGATTGTTCGAATCGACCGTGCCTCGCTCAGTCGAGCCGTCCGTGAAGTGCGCAACACACGATAGACCTTCGCAACTTCCGCTTTCGTTCAGTGTGAAGTGGATCCAATGCGATGGATGGACAGCGGCAAGCGATGCGGCGGAAGACGCGCTGGTCGAGCGCTGTCCAGTTGAATTTGACTCGCCGTTGTCCAGAATCGTCCATTTGTGCCGCGCATACCGTGCATAAATGCGTGGCTTTTCGGCGCAGTTGCATATCACGAGATCACCGCCGACCGCTTGTTCCCGGCCCATATGATTCATACGGCCGCCCGGTCGAATCGCGACACCGTAATCGATTTCGCCTGTCGATCGGCAAACCGAACAATACGCACGGTCCCCGATCACGATCATGCGCCGGTACGTTCCAGCGTCGTCTTTGATCGTGCTCCAGGCATGTCCGGCGATGGTATAACTCCCATTACCCGTTGTAAGCGGATCACCGTCAACTGCCGCGTAGTAGACGCTCATCACTTGACCGAATTAGATTTGCATATCTAATTATCCACCGGCGTTTCGTGATTTCAAGTTGCGCTTCTGCGATAAAGCGCAATTCAGAAATTTCGCCTCAAAGTCACTCGGTGTTCTTGCGCCTGCCTTTCAATCTTGACCTTCCGAATATCGACTCGCGATCATAGGGGGATTCGAAGATGCCAGATGTTCTGGCCCGAGCTCATGTCCAACAGCTTCAAAAGCAAACGCGCCCGGACCTTTCTCTTCTACGCGTGCATCGCGGCGTCTCACCCCGCCCGAACCACCTCGATGCGCAGCGCCTCGCCCCCGTCGACGATCGCAATCAGCCGATCCACGTTCGGATGCGCGCCCGGACGATTCCGCGCATCGGCGGTATGTTCGGCGAACACGGCGAGGCCTTGCCCGGCCGCTTTCGCATCGAGCGTGCCGAACGCCTGCTTCAGATAGTGGTAGACCGCGAGCGAGCCCTGCTTGCCCGGCTTGTTCTCGATGCTCGCGACCACTTCGCCCTTGCCGTCGACCAGATCGATGCGCTCGATGCCGTCGATGGCGGGCAATTGGGCGAGGTTGTCCTTGAATACGTTGCTCGGCTGGATCACGAAAAGCACTCCACGTTATGGGTTGATGATGCGGGGCGCCAATCTTATCCGATCGCCTGGCCGGTCGGTCGTCAGTCGGGAATCTCCGGCTCGACCAGCCGCGCCAGTTGCACGAGCGACTCCTGCCAGCCGAGATAGCACATCTCCACCGGAATGACTTCGGGCACGCCCTCCTGAACGACGCTCAGCTCGGTCCCGCACGCGACCTGCCGCAACGAGACCGTGACGTGCATCTCGCCGGGCAGGTTCGGATCGTCGAAACGGTCCGTGTAGCGAATCTTTTCGAACGGCACCAGTTCGACGTACTCGCCGCCGAACGAATGACCGTTGCCCGTGCCGAAGTTGCGGAACGACATCTTGTGCGTGCCGCCCGGGCGCGCATCCATATGATGGACCTGACAGGTGAACCCGAAGGGCGGAAGCCATTTCGCGATCGCATCGGGTTCGAGGAACGCGCGATAAAGACGTTCGGGCGTCGTGCGCAGGACGCGGTGAAGGCGGACGGTTCCGGTAGCCATGACGTGCTCTCCTTTCGCTGGAAAAATGGGACACATCCCTACGACGATGCATCGACTCGTGGATCGACATGCCAGGATATCGGGAAAACCCTCGATGGCCCTCGCGGCGAGACACCCGTCCGATGAATCGGCGCGACCAGTGAGACGTCGATGAAAATTCCATCCGCACGATACGCCCTCGCATTCGTCGTCAACGTGGCGTTGCCCGCGCTCGCATACAGGATCGCGATCGGCCATTTCGGCGTGGCGGACGCGCTCATCGCGTCGGCCGTGCCGCTGATCGCGTGGATGATCTTCGACGTGGTGCGGTTCCGCCACTTCGACGCGTTGAGCGCCATCGTGCTGGCGGGCATCGCCATGTCGCTGATGCTCCTGCTGTCGGGCGCGGCGCGCTGGATGGGCGCCGCGCGCGAGCCCGCCGTGAGCGGCATCATCGGCGTGCTGTTTCTGCTCTCGCTCTTTCTGGAGCGGCCCTTGGTCTACTACCTCGCGCGCTCGACGATGTCGCGCGAAACGCAAGGCCGCGAAACCGAATTCGACGCGCTGTGGCACTCGCGCCCCACGCTCGCCAGGTCCATCCGGCTAATGACCGCGGTATGGGGCGTCGGACTCGTCGGGGAGAATCTCGCGCGTCTCTGGATCACGCTCGCCCTCACCGAACCGGACGCGGCACGGCTCTCCACCTGGGTCAGATACGCGACTTACGCCGGATTGACCGGCTGGACCGTTTTCTACCGCCGCCGCTACATCAGACGCGCCCGGCCGTAGCCGATCCGGCCGCGCGGGAAGCCACGCAGGCAAGCATTCAAGTTCACGATTTTCCTGCCGAAATCAGCATGGAGGAATCGTCATCCGACGACGCTTTCATCGCGGCGACAATCGGCCTGCGCTTGCCCACTGCACATGTCAATCTCAATCCGGCAGCACTTCCTGGCGAACCTTTTCCGCGCAACCGGCGGTCGCGACCCGCGCCTGCCCCGCGCGGGTCCGCAATCGTCGACGTCGCCATCGACGGGCACGCTGCGCGCGCTCGCCGATCCCGTCGTGCTCGGCATTCTCTGTTATCTGCTCGCGCGCCCCGTCGCGCATCTGGAAAGCGCGGGCACGCTTGCCGCCATCGCGTGGCCCGCGCCGGCCATCGCCATCGCGATTCTCTGGCCGATGCCGCCGCGACGCTGGCCCGCGCATCTGCTGGCGTTGTTCATCGCGATTGCCGCGACCGGCGATTTCAGCAGCGCGTCGTGGCGCAGCGACCTCGGTTTCTGCGTGCTGAACGTGCTCGAAGTGACGTTGTGCGCGTGGCTCGGCCGGCGTTACGTCGATGCGAACGGCGCTATCGTTTCGACCAACAGCCTGATGCGCTTCCTGCTGTTGCTTCCGCTCGCGGGCATCGGCGTCACGTCGATGCTCGGCGCGACGCTCGCCAGCGATCTCGGCCACGACGGCTGGTGGCGCGAATGGCGCACGCTCTTCGTCGGCAACGGCGTCGCGGTGCTCGTGCTGGCGCCGGCCGTGCTCGCGTGGCGCGTGCGTTCATCGCAGACCGCGAGCCGCGCGCAGCGGGCCGAGGCATGGATCGCGCTCGCGTGCAGCGTCGCGGCCGTGGGCCTGCTCGCCGCGGCGGCGGCGCTGCATGTGTCGGAACAGGTGCAGCGCGCCGTCGTCTCGCTGCTGCTCGCCGGCACCGCGATCTACGGCGGACTCGCCGCTGCCGCGACGACGCTCGGCACGGCCGCGGTGTTCGGCGTCGGCCTGACGCTGATGAAGCTCGGCCCGTATCACTACGAAAACGCCGAGAGCGCGTGGCATCTGCAGATCGACATGGCGGGGCTCGCGATTCTCACGTTCTTCGTCGCGGTCGCCGTGCGCGAACGCCGGCAACTCGCGCTGCGTCTGGAACGGGCGCGCCGCATGGAATCGCTCGGGCTGCTCGCGGGCGGCGTCGCGCACGATTTCAAGAACATACTCGCGGCCGTCGACGGCTATGCGGAAATCGCCCGCGACCGGCTCGCGCAGGACTCCGCCGCGCGCAAGCCGCTGCGCGAAGTACAGGCCGCATCGGCGCGCGGCTACGCGCTCACCGAGGAAATCCTGCTGGCGGCGCGGCGCGGGGATCGCGTGCGCGAATCGCTCGATCTGATCGCGATCGTGCGCGAGAGCGTCGCGCTCGCGCGGCCGCTGTGCCGCAACGGGATCGTCATCGAGATGGAACCGGCGGATGCGCGTTTCTTCGTCGCGGCGCACGGCGGCCAGCTCGTGCGCGCCGTGCTGAATCTCGCGAGCAACGCCAGCCTCGCGGCGCGCTCGCGCGTGCGGGTGCGGGTCGGCAGCGCGCCGTCGATGGACGAACCGCTCGCCATCGGCGATGCGCCGCCCGGCTCCGTCGCGTGGGTGGACGTCGAAGACGACGGCCCGGGCATTCCCGCCGAACATCTGCCGCAGCTCTTCGAACCGTTCTTCTCGGTGCGCGCGAAAGGCGGCGGCTCGGGCCTCGGCCTCGCGATCGTCGCGGGCGTCGCGTGCGAGCATCAGGGCGGCGTCGCGATCAGGACGGGACCGGGCGGCACGCGCTTTCGGCTCGTCCTGCCGCTGCTGACGCAGGCGCCCGCGTCGACGCATGCGTCGCCCGATGCGGCCGGGGCCATCGGCAACGGCGAGCGCGTGATGCTGATCGACGCCGATCCCGATTCGCGCGAACGCTGCGAGGACTGGCTCGCCGAGATGGGCTTCGAGCCGCTCGGTTATGCGAACGCGCAGGAAGCGCTCGACGAAGCCGCGCACGCCGGGGACGACCTCGCGCTCGTGCTCGCCGTCCCCGACAGCCTGCCGCCGAACCACGCGGCATTCGCCGCGCGCATCGTCGTCCTGACGAAACCCGTCGACCGCGAGTCGCTCGGACGCGCCGCCGCCTCAGCCTTGAAGGACCGCTCATGACCCTGCAGCCGCAACACAGCATCCTCGTCGTCGACGACGATCATTCGATGCGCATCCTGCTGATCGAATATCTCTCCGGGCACGGTTACAAGGCCGACGGCGCGGCGAGCGCGCAAGAAGCGATCAGCGTGTTCGCCGCGAAGCGCTACGACCTCGTGCTGCTCGATCTCGGCCTGCCCGATGGCGACGGCACCGAGCTCGCGCGCCGCTGGCGCGAGCAGGCGCAGGTGCCGATCATGTACATCACGGGCCGCAAGGACGAAGCCGATCTCGTGATGGGACTCGAACTCGGCGCGGACGATTACATCGTCAAGCCGTTTTCACTGCGCGAAGTGCTCGCGCGCATGCGCGCCGTGATGCGCCGCGCCGGTGCGGGCTCGGCCGCGCCGCTCACCCGCGGCAAGCTGCCGAACGCGTATCGTTTCGCGGGCTGGACGCTGAACCTGAACACGCGCCGCCTGAGCGCCTCCGACCAGTCGACGGTGCCGCTCACGAACTCGGAGTTCAATCTGCTCGTCACCTTCCTGAGCGCGCCGGGCCGTATCATCACGCGCGAGAAGCTGCTCGAAAGCACGCGCGCCTTCGACGACATCTACGATCGCGCCATCGACGTGCAGATCCTGCGGCTGCGACGCAAGATCGAGATCGATCCGAAAAAGCCGGCGCTGCTGCGCACCGAGCGCGGCGCGGGCTATATCTTCGACACCGACATCGAACATCTGTGGACCTGAGCTTGGAGAAAAACGCCGTGAACGACTTCAGGCGCCTTGGCACGCAACCCATCAGCGACGCAGCGCCGTGCGGCGTCGACGTGCGCGACGACCCCGACTTCGACCTGCTGCAAAACGAGATCGCGAAACTGACCAATCCGGCCGCGAGCGGCGCGCCGGACTGGGAACAGGTGGTGAAGCTGTCGTCCGCGCTGCTCGCGGACAAGGGCAAGGACATTCTCGTCGCGAGCTATCTGGCGGGCGGGCTGCTGATCACGCGCGGCCTCGCCGGTCTGGGCGACGGTGCGCGAGTGCTCGAAGGACTGGTCGCGACGCATTGGGAACAGCTTTATCCGCCGGTCGCGCGGCTGCGTGCGCGGCGCAATGCGATTCAATGGCTGATCGATCGCGTGCGCGCGCATGCCGACGAACACGACTGGTCGAGCTGGCCGCCGCAGGACGCCGCGCTCGTCGATGACTTGCGCGCGGCGCTCGCGGGCATCGACAGCGTACTCGCCGACAAGGACGACGACGCGCCTTCGATGCAGCCTCTGCGCGCGTTGCTCGGCACGGTGCAGGTCGCCGAGCCCGTGCCTGAACCGGAGCCCGCGGCTGATTCTGCGCCTGCGCCGGCAGCCGAACCGGAGCCGCCCGCCGCGCCCGCGCCAGCACCGACGTCTGCACCGACGTCTGCACCCCGGCCAGCGCCCGCCGCTCCCGCAATGCAGGCCGATCCGCTCGCGCCGCTCGCCGTCGATTCTTCCGACGGCGCAAGCCGCGCCACCGATGAAGCGCTCGACCGGCTCGCCGCCATCGGCGGCTGGTACGCGCAGAACGAGCCGTCGAGCGCGCTCGGCTTCCGGCTGCGGCGCATCGGCGTGTGGGCGGGCATCGAGCGCGCGCCGTTCGCCAACGGCGCGGAGACGCAGCTTCCCGGGCCCATCGCGCCGTTGCAGGATGCGTTGCGCAACCTGCAGTCGCGCGCGGCGCACGGCGATATCGTCGGGTTCGCCGAAACGCAGGTGCTCGCCTACCCGTTCTGGCTCGATCTGAACCACGCCGCCGCGACGTCGCTCGCCCTGCTCGGCGATGCGTGGAGCGCCGCGCGTCGCGAAGTCTGCGGCGAAACCGCGAAGTTCGTCGCGCGGATCGACGGCATCGAACGTCTGAAATTCGCCAACGGCGTGCCGTTCGCGAACGCCGACACGGTGCAGTGGCTCGCCTCCCTGGCGTCGTCGGGCGGCGATGCGGGCGTGGCCGCCGCGCCCGATCCGCTGCTCGCCGTGCTTTCCCGCGCGCGTGCGCTCGCCGCCGACAACGATCTGCGCGCCGCCGCGCAATGCTTGCAGGACGCCATCGACAAGACCGCCGCCGTCGGCCCGCGTCTACGCCTGCGCACGGCGATGTGCGACCTCTTGCTGGAAAATCGTCCGGGCGCGCGGCTCGATGCGTTCGCGCGCGCGCTCGTGGAGGAAGTGGACCGCTACGGCGTGGCGGCGTGGGACCCGGAGCTGACCGCCGATGCCCTGCGCGCCGCCTACGCGATCCTGAGCCGCAACGATCAGAACGAGGCGGAGACGGCGGCGCTGCTCGCGCGCATCGCACCGCTCGATGTCGCCATCGCGGTGCGGCTGATCACCTGAGCCGCCCGAAGCGACCGGCTCAGAGGCCGGTCATCGTCATCGGCGGCGCCTGGCCGCGCCAGCACGCGCCGATCGTCGCGGGCAGTCCCAGTTCGGCGAGCGTCACCGGGCTGCTCGCCACGGTCGGCACGATGGCCGGCAGCGGCGGCATTCCCGGGCTCATCACCGCGAGCTGATCGACGATGTTCATCTGCTGGCGCTGCATCTGCGCGTCCTGAATCTGCTGCTTCTGTTGCGCCGTCGTCTTCTGCAGCGTTTCGTACAGCTCGATCCTGCGCGCGGCATCGGTCACCTGTTCGCCGCCCGTCACCGAGAAGCTCACTGTCAGCGTTTGCACGTCGAGCGCCCTGAGCGCCGATTCGCTCGCAGGGAAATCGGCGGGGGTGAACTGACGCTGGCCGTCGGCGAAGTCCTTCAGGAACGCCGCGACGCCGAGCGGCCCCGCATAGCTGCGACTCAAGGTCAGGTTGCCGATCCTGATCTGCAAGCGCGTATCGCCGCACTGCCCCGCCGTCCACGCGAAACTCGTGCTGACCGGAAAGTTGTAGTTGTTAAGCGTCTGCACGCCCGCCGCGCATTGCACGGTGAGGATCGTCGCGTACGGTTTCGCCTGCGCGCCGGCGTTGACGTTGGTCGGCTGCGCGGTGAGCGTGAGCGGCACCGACAGCGCGCGGGCCGCATCGGCTTGCTGCCTGGCCGTCGCGAGCGCGCGGTCGAGCTGATCGAGCGCTTGCTGCGCGTCCAGTTGCGCCTTCTGCGCCTGAAGCTGCTGCGCCTCTTTGTCGGCGGCGCTGCGCGCGGCGGATTGCCGCTGCGCGAGCTCGCGCCCGAACGCGCCGTTGAGCATCGGCACGAAGGCCGACGTGAACGGCACGCTGAAGCCCTGCGTCTCGACGATGCCGTAGCGGCTCGCATTGCGCGTGAGGAACGGCTTGGCCGCGCCGTCGGCGAACGCCCAGACCGCGCCCTTCGCGCCGAAGAGCTGATCGATCGCCGCGCTCTTGTCGGTCGCGCCCTGCAACGGAAACACGACGCCCGATTCCCAGCCGCGTTGCAGTTCGCACGACGCCTGCTGCTCGATATACGCCGCGAGAAAATCGAAGGGACCGCGGATCAGACGCCACGTCGGCGTGTCCGAACCATCGCCGGTGCCGATCAGCGTGCGCAACTGCGTGAGCGGCTGCAGCGCGTTCATCATCTCCGAAGGCTGCGGCTGCGGGCTCGTCGCGAACTGCGCGAACTCGGCCGCGAGCTGATAGGTCTTGCCGCTGCCCGCGCTGCTGTCGAGCGCGAGCTTGTTCAGGCCCGCGAGATAGAGCGTCAGGGCATCGACCGCGCCGAGGTTGTCGGCGACGGTCTGGCCGCCGCGCTGCGGTGCGCCGGAGAGCACGTCCTTGAGCGCCGATCCGCCGACCGCGTTGATCGCGCCCGCCATCTTCACGGCCCGATTCGCCGCGCCCATGCGCGTCGCCTGGCCGCGCACCTGCTGAAATTGCCGCGCGAGGACGATCCATCCGGGCAACGGGGCATCGGCGCGCTCGCCGCTGAATTCCTCGTCGAGCCGCGCGATCAGGCGGAAGTACGGACTGGCCGGGCCGCTGACGATGCCGAGCGCCGCGCGCCAGCCCGCCTCGCCCGTGTACGGCGTCGCGTTGCCCGCGAACGCCTCGACGAAGTTCTGCCATGCCATCACGCGCTGCGTGCGATACCAGTCGTCGAACGAGGCTCGCTGCCGGTCGAAACGCGCGGGATCGCTGACGGCCGCGCGAATCTGCTTCGCCAGTTCGTCGAGCGACTGACGGCCCGCGACGGTGTAGACCGCCGGCACGGTGACATCGGAAGTGCGCGCGATGCTTGCGCCGGTCACGCTGCCCTTCGCCGTGCGCGAGTTCGCGTCGGCCATGAGGTTCGCGGGCTGCGCGTTGCCGCCCCAGAAATCGGCCGCGCGCACCGGCGCAAGCGCGCCGTCGTCCGGCACGAGACCGACGAGCCAGGCCATCTGCGGATCGGCGGCGACGGTCTGATCGAGCAGCGCGCGTTGATTCTTCAGGCGCTCCTGCAAATAGCCGGCGTCCCTCGGTGACCAGACGAGATACGAAATCGCGAGCGGATTGAGCTGGTCGTTCAACTGCGCCGGATAGAGCGGCGACGCGACCGGCTGCGGCATCGCTTCGAGCGCCGCGCGATCCGCACCGCCGATGCGCGCCCGCAGCAACGCGACCGAGCGCGCCAGATTCAGCACCTGCCGCGCCGCTTCGACGGGCTGCCCCGCCTGCCCCGCCGATGTCGCGAGCGCCGTCTGCTGCGTCTGGTCCGCGGCCGGCTGGATCGCCTGCCGATACTGTTGCACGAAGACGTCATGCAGACGCGCTTCGAGCGCCGCGAGTCCCGCGTCATTGCCGAGCAGTCCCGAGAGCCAGCGCCGGTCGTTCTGCGCGACCTGCATGAGCACGTCGTTCGAATAGGTGAGCGCGGCGGCGTCGTGGAACAGGTTGCCGTCGAGCGCGATCTTGTCGGGACGCGCGCTCTGCACCAGCGCGAGCGTCTGCTTGTTGCCGGCGAAGGACACCGAGAGCAGGATGCCGAACATCGCGAGCAGCAGCACCCATGCGAGCACGCCCACGCTTTGCGTGACGCGCCGCCAGTGATGCACGAGCATGGCCGGCCTGGCGGCGTTGCGGTCCTGCGGCAAAATGCGGCCGAAGAAGTCGTGCAGGAACACCCCGGCCGTGTCGCTCGCATGCGACGGCGATGCCGGCAGCACCGAGCCCATCAGCGCGGACATCGCGCCGCCTTCCTGCTGACCGCTGCTGAAGAAGATGCCGCGCAACAGCGGCCGTTCGAGATACGGGCTGTCGGCGAGACAGGTGCCGAGGAACATCGCGAGGCCGCCGCGCAACTGCTCCAACTCGTTCGGGAACATCAGCAGTTCGGGCGACGGCTGCGCTTCGCGCGACACGAGCGCGAGACGCAGCGCCTTGAGACGCGCGCCGATCGAATCGAACGCGCGCGCGACGAACGCGCCTTCACCCGGCGCGCCCGCCTCGCCCTCTTCGGCGAGATAGCCCATCGCCTGGCCGAGCGCATCGGCGGGCAGCGTCTTCGCCCATTCCTCGAAGCCGTAGAGCCGGTCGCATTTCGTGATCAGCACATACACCGGAAAGCGCTTGCCGAACATGCGTATCAATTGCTCGATGCGCGCGCGCACGATGCGCCCTTCGTCGGCGAAGGTGTCGGCGTCGGGCACGATCAGCCGGTCCGCGCTGACCGCGAGCACGAGCCCGTCGAGACCTTCGCGCGGCCGGTAGCGCCCGAGCAGGTCGAGACCGAGCTCCCATTCGCGCCGGTCCTGCTCGATATCCTCCGCCTGCACGTAACGCCCCGCGCAATCGATCACCACCGCGCGGTCGAAATACCACCAGTCGCAATTGGCCGTCTGGCCGATGCTCGCCTGCTGGCTGATCTTCTGGATCGGCGACGAGAGCCGCGCGCGCGTGAGCGCCGTGGTCTTGCCGGTGCCCGATTGCCCGACGACCATGAACCACGGCAGCGCATAGAGCGGATCGCCCTTGCTGCGCAGATTCGACTGGCGCAGCGTCGCGACGGCGGCCTTCCACTTGCGCCGCAAGACCGTTTCGGCCGACGCCGCCGGCGCTTCGACATTGATCGCGGCGCGCTGAGCCGCGAGCCGGCTGCGCGAACGCATCATCACGAGCACGCGGCGCGCGAACGCGACGAAGAAGTAAGCAGCGAACACGCCGACGAAAATCGCGAGCGCGACCCACAGCGGCCAGCCGAAATAGAGGACGACGCCCCAGCTGATCAGCGCCACGACGATCAGCGTCAATAGCCAGAGCAATGCGGTGCCGAGCGTTTTCATGGATGGATCTGCGCGAGAAGCGTATCGACGGACTGCGCGACGACGGTGTGATACACGCCATACAGCAGCGCCAGCAGGAACAGCGGCAACAGGACGGCGGTCAGCCTGCCGCGCGTGAAGCGCGTGGCGAAACGCGCGCGCGCGGTCGGACCGTGCGCCGCGGCTGCGTCGCCTTCGACGCGATAGCCGTCCGGAAACAGAAACGCGCGCGCCGATGCGCCGAGCTGATCGGCATCGGGCAACAGCATCGCGAGATTGGAGCGGCGGATATCGGTGAGCGTCTTCTGGTTGCGGTCGTACGCATAGCGCCCGCCGAAACCGAGCGCGAGACACAGATAGAACACTTCGCGCACCTGCAATTGCGCGGGCGCGAGCTGCGCGAGACGTTCGTAGAAGACCACGCCGCCGTTGCTCACGTTCGAATAGCGGCGTTGCAGCAGGTGACGCTGCCAGTGCGCCGCGCCTTCCCACGGCGTCGTGAGCAGCAGCTCGTCGGCCCAGGCGTTGAAGGCGAACAGCGCTTCGTCGATGTCGGCCTGCGCGAAGCCCGCGTCGTGCGCACGCAGCCGCGCCGACGCGATCGCGCCGTCGAGTTGCGCGGTCAGACTCGCGGCGTCGCCCGCGGGCGAGCGCGAGAACGCGCGGACCTGCGCGAAAAGGGAAATGAGGGTATCGGCGAGCGTCATGCTATCTCCGCAGCACGACGATTTCGGCGCGCAGATCCTGCGGCGCGTCCGGCCATTGCAGCGCGATGTTCTCGTCGCGCTCGACGGCGTCCCATAGCTCGCTCACCTGCTCGATCCGGAAATAATTCGACGACGCGCGCCGCGGCATGCCTTGCGGCGCGTTCGGCAGATGGATCAGCTCCAGCCCCGGCAGCGCGTGCGCGATGAGCCGCGTGACATCGGCGGAATTGGCGAGACGCGCATCGTGGAGCGCGCCGTCGACGACCTGCGAGGCCGCCTGCTCCGTGCGCAGCACGAGATAGAAGCGATTGCGCCGGTCGAAGAACGCGCGCGGCAAATCGCCCGCGAACAGGCCGTCGCGATAGTCGAGCACCGCGAGATGCTCGGGGCCGATCGCGATCTCGCCGAGCAGAAATCCGATCAGCGCCTGCGCTCGCGAGAAGCAGCTAAAAAGATCGGCGTGATCGTAGGCGGGCAGCCCGGGCGTGCCGTCCTGCGCCTCGCCGAGCATGTCGAAGCGCTCGGAAAACGCACTCAGCTCGCCGACGAGACTGCGCAACTCGCCGTACAGATGCCACGGATGCACGGTCGGCGTCTGCGTCAGATGCACGAGCTTCGGCGCGGCGCGCGAGAGCGTGCGCATCGCGAGCAGCAGCATCATGTAGCCGGGATCGAATTCGGCTTTTTGCAGCTCGCGCGGATTCTTGAACTCCTGCAGATGATGCGCGCGCCCGACCACGTCATCGCGAATCTCGCGCACGATGCGCAGCAGCGCATCGGAGCCCGCGAGCGCATAGCTCGGCGCGATGAAGCGCTCCGAGAGCGTCACCGTGTCGCCGATGCGCGCGAGCTGCGCGATCGGAATCAGATCGTACTGGCCGAGATTGGCGGTCTCGCCTTCGAAGAAGATCTTCAGCACGTGCAGCAGCGTATGCACCGGCGCGGCCGGCCCGTTCGAATGCAGGTCGGGCACGTCGGACGGGCGCTCCAGGCTCGCGTAGCGCGTCTGCACGGCGGCGGCGTCATCGGCCGATGCGCACATCGTCACGTTGTTGCCTTCGGCCGCGAACTTGCGCACGCCGAGATAGACCGTCAGCGCGCGGCCTTCGCCGATCGTCGCGGCGTCGAACGAACGCGGCGCGAGCACCGCATTGCCGGGATATTCGACATACGTGCGGTCCGGAAAGATCAGCTTGGCGGACCGCACTTCGACGGTCTGACTGGCGATCGCGCCCGTCGCGATATCGAGTGCGCCCGCGCCCCAGAAATGCGGCAAGCCCGTCTCGACGACAGGCTTGTCGCGGAACTGCTCGTGCAGCGACGCCAGCTGAAAGTGCTGGGGCTGCATGAACATGCCCTGATACCAGTAGATGCCCTTGTTGTGGTCCATACGATCGAATCGATGTGCTAGTTGCTGAGCTTGCGTAAGGGCGTGTCCTGCGGACTCGCCGCACCCACGACGCCTGTCGTCGCACGGGATGCGTCCGGGTTCGCCGGCTTGTCGCTCAGACGGATTTCCTTGCCGCCGCCTTCGAGCTGCTGCGCGCGCGCGAGCGTCGCGGCGTCGGGGCCGCCGGGCTGGACTTCGGCGTTGAGAATGCCTTGCGCGCCGAGGTTCAGGCGCACGACGAGCGGTCCGGGCAGCTTGGTGTGCGTGCGGAAGATGAACCCCGAAGTCTTCGTGACGACGGGTACGTCGAACTGGCGCGCCGCGTTGGCGACGCCGAACTGCGCGTAGCCCGCGACGAGGCCGATCGAGCGCGTGTTCTGCGCGCGGTCGAGAATCAGATACGAATGCTGGCCCGGCGCGACCACGTAGCGCGAGAACTGCGAGAAGGTCTGAGGCACCTTGCCCGTCGCCATCGTTTCGGCGAGCGCGTTCGGGTCGGCGGCGAGATTGCGGAACGCCTGCGCATCGCCGGTTTCGTAGACGCCGAGCAAAAGCGTGTGCGACTGGCCGTCGTACTGGTTGAGCCCCGGATCGGCGGTGATCTCGAACATCACGGCGTCGGTCGCGTAGCTCCAGCTCACGTCGGCGAGCGGGTCCTTCGGCGGCGCGCTGCCGCATCCGGTCAGCGCGAGCGCCGTCGCGACGCACGCCAGCGGCGAGAGCCGCCGCATTGCGCGTCCACGGTTTGCGCCGCGTTTCGCGGCATCGTTTTTCATCACAGCCACAGCCATTGCCGGTGCCTCATTCATTTGCCGTCGAGCACGACCTGTTGCCGCTCATTGTCCGGATATTGCGTCGCGCTCATACGGCGAAAAAAGGCGGATTTCCGGCCTTATTCGAAGTCTGCGAGGAAAAGGGCGTCAGACCAGCGGCAGGATCGTCGCGCTGGCTTCGCTGTCTTCGGTGTACGGCATGAAGAGAATCGACGCGGGCGTGCCCTTCACGCGCGCGTAATAGGCGTCGTCCGGGCCGAGCCGGTTGCGCACCGCCCACGCGGTGAATTCGCGCTCCCCGACCTGCAGCGTCAGCCCTTCCTGCGCATACTCGAGCACGGTTTTCTCGGGCAGCTTGCCGCGCGGGCCGACCGCCTGAAAATCGATCGTCGCGCCGTCGCCGTGAACGCCGAACACGACGCCCTGCCACTCGCCCTCGCGCGGCCCGATCGCAAACCACTGGCCGAGCTGCTCCTCGCCGACGATCTCGACGCGATAGTCCTGCGGCTCGCCCGCTTTCGCGAGATTCGCGCGCGCGACGATCTTCGCCGGCCACGCGGGATGGCTCTCGACGAGCACGGCCGCATTGCCGAGCAGCGCCGGCATGGCTTCGACGCCGGCCGCGCCGGACAGCACCATCGGAAAGCCGAGGCCGCGCGCCTCGCGCAGGCTCGCGGCAAACACCGAGAGCCCGTAGCGCACGGACGGCCGGGCGAGCGCGGCGTCATCGGCGAGAATCAGCCAGAGATCGGCGCGCGCGGCGTTCAGCGCGTCGAGGCCGGCGCGCCAGGCGAGCTTCGCGGGATCGTCGACCCAGAAATGGCCTTGTGTCGCGAGGCCGTAGCGCTTCAGCAACTGCGACACGGCCGCGACGCGCGCGGCGTCCTTCGCCTTGTCGAACGCGGTGATCCAGACGGTTTTGGTGCTCATGCGGGTCTTTCCTTTCGATGGCCGGCTCAGACCGCCGGGGGCCTGAACTTCAGAATGGTGCGCTCGATGTTCGAGCCTTCGACGCTCGCGAGCGTCGGCCGGGCGTCCTCGAAATCGACGCCGTAGAGGTTCGCGCGCATCAGAAACGTACCTTCGAGCGTCGACTGGCGCAGCGAACCCCTGAACAGGTCGATGCCGGTGAGATCGGCGCCGGCGAGATCGGCTTTCGCGAACTTCGCGCCTTTCGCCGATGCCCGGCGCAGCGTCGCGCCACGTGCGGCGGCGCGGCTCAGGTCGGCGTCGTGGAGTTGTGCGTCATCGAGCACGGCCGCGTTGAGTTGCACGCCGTCCCAGCTCGCGCGCGCGAGACGGGCGCGCGTCAGTTGCACGCGGTCGAAGCACGTCTGCGCATCGGCGCGCGAGGCGCTCAGGTTCGCGTCGGCGAAGATCGCGCCCGATGCCTGCGTGCCCTGGAAATCCGCCTGCTCGCATTGGGCCTTCGTGAAATCGCCGCCCACGACGCTGCTGCGCTCGAAGCTCGCCTGCCCGAGCGACGCGGCCGCGAAATTCGCGCCATCGAGCGCGCATTCGATGAACTGCGCACCGGTCGCGCGGCAACCCGACGCGTTCACGCCGCCCATCGACGCGCGCTCGAACAGCGCGCGGCTCAGGTCCGCGCCTTCGAGCAACGCGCCGGCGAAATCCGCGCCGGTGAAATCGCCGTCGGCCAGATGCGCGCCGCTCAAATCCGCCTTCGCGAAGCGGCCCGCGCCGCCGCTCGTGAGCGTGAGCCGCGCGCGCTGCAAACTGGCTTCGGTGAAGTCGGTTTCCTTCAGCAGCGCCTGCGAGAAATCCGCGCCTTCGAGACGGCTCTTCGCGAACGATGTCTTGTCGAGCAGCGCGCCGCAAAAGTCGCCGCCCGACAAATCGAGCGCCGACAAATCGATGCCCGACAGATCACGGTTCGCGAAGCCCCGACGCGCGGCATGCATCGCGACGATGTCCTCGCGCGTGAGCTTGACGGGCGCTGCCGGCTCCGGTAACGGCTCTGCCTTCGCGGCGGGCGCCGGCGGCTGGACGGCCTTCGGCGGCTGGGCGAGCATCGCGAGCGCGGCCAGATCGGGCGCGGGCGACGCGCCGGGCGGCGGCAGCGAACCCGCGAGCGCCGCGAGTTCCGGCTGAGCCGCGACCCACGCATGCGCGTCCGCTTCGGTGAGGCCGCCTCGCGCGAGCGTCGCCTGCGTGTGCGCGTGCAGATCCGAGAGCAACTGCGGCAGGTCGGCGTCGCGCTCCGGCGACGGCGCGTCGAGACGACCGCGCAGCGCGGAAACATCGGCTTCGGTCAGGCTGTGCTTCTGCATCAGCGCGCGCGTGTCGGCGTTCAGCGCCTCGGCCATCTTCTCGACTTCTTCCAGCGTGGGCACCGCCTCGGGCTGCGGCTGCCGGAGAAACGGCGCGAGATCCTGTTCGGCGACGCCGTGCTTCGCCATCAACGTCCGGGTCTGCTGGTCGAGCTGCTGCGCCATCGCTTCGACCTCGGCCAGTTCGGGCGATGACACCTCGGCGGCCTCGGCGACGGGTCCGGCCGGAACCGCCAGCGGCAGAGCAGCAGCAGCGGGCGATGACGGCGCTGCCGGCTGCGGATCGGCCGGCGCGGCCGGCGCGGCCGGCGCGGCCTTCGACGCGTGCGAAAGCTGCGCGCCGAATCGCTCGCGATAGTGCTCGAACGAAAGCGGCGCGACGTCGAGCGGCTCCCATTCGGCCATCACATGCGAGACGTCGGCGGCGTCGGAATCGCTGACATCGGCGAGCGCGCGATACAGCACGATGCCGCGCTCCAGCTCCGGAAACAGCCACACGGTTTCGGCGCGGGCTTCGATCTCGCGCAGCGTGCCGTGCCCGGGCTTGCCGTCATGCACGAAACAGCGCGCGCGCAGCCGCGGCAAGCCGCCCTTCAACACGGCCTCGCGCGGATGCATGCCGTGAATCTCGAACGCCTCGTCGCCCTTGAAATAGCCCGAAAGCCACTGATCCTGCGGCGCGCTCATGAAGAATTCGAGACGCGTATCGGCGGGCAGATGCGGCCACTCCGACGCGAGCCAGCGCTGATCGCACGCGCCGAGAAAACGCTGACGCCGCGGCGCATCGATGCCCGATCCCCAGAAGCCCGCCGGCGCGACGCGTTCGCCGCGCTTCAGGAGCCGCTGCGCTTCGCTTTCGACGTTCGGCAACGGCCACATCTCACGGCCGTCGCGCTCGATGGCCGCACCGCCGATGCCGCGCGGATTGTCCGCGCAGTCCGGCGCGCCGAACGCGGTCGACGGCTCGATCGCCATGCGCGCATACGGTTTCGGCGACGACGGCATGCCGAGCGCGTTGAACTGCCGCTCGCCGCTCACGACGAGCGATTTCGCCAGCCCGCCGACGCGCACCGTCACGCGCTGCTCCGTCACCTCGCGGCCGAACGGCGCGTGCGCCGCGCCGTAGACCTTGAACTCGGCGCGCGGCTTCGCGTTGCCTTCGTCGAGCAGCGTGTCGGCGCCGAGCGCATCGGGCACGGCCTTCCACATGTCGGCCTCGGACAGCAGATGGCCGAGGTCGCTGTGCGCGAAATCGAAATAGCCCATCATCGCGACGGCGAGCAGGTTGCGCCGGTCGAAGCGATACGCGCGATAGAGCAGCGCGAGATTGTCGGGTTTCAGGACTTTCATCGCGTCAGCCCAACTTGATGATGCCGCTCGAATAGACCTTCGTGCCGCTCGCGTCGCACGTCATGCCGGAGGTGCCCTTGAAGGCGAACGCCGCGCTGGTCGCGAGGAATTCGACGCCGCTCGTCTCGTCCGCGGACCTCAGGCTCACTTCGGTCGGTTCGAGCGTCAGCGTGGAGCCCGCCTTCGCCTCGATCTGTTGCGCCGACATCGTGATCGCGACCGTCGCGGCGGCATCGACCGCCAGCGCGATCTGCCCCGGCGAAACCTTCGCGCTCGTCGCCGCCGAGACCGCCTCCACCGCCTGCGCCGATTCGGCCTTCACGCCCGTCGACGACAGCGTCACCGTGCCGCCCGCGCCGCCCGCCGTCATCGCGTAGGAGAGCGCGGTCGACGCCTGCGTCATCGCGAGCTGGCCGGTTGCCGTGCCGGTCCAGTCGTGCTTGATCTGGGAGACGGACGTATCGCCGGGCGTGGCCGTGGTGTCGACCGCGAAACCCAGATGCGCGAGGCACGGCGTCTTCGCGCCGGGCGTCGGCGTGCTGATCTTCATCATGATGCCGTTGCGGTCGAGCTCCATCGTGCTCGTATGCGTGTTGGCGCCGTCCTCCAGCGTCTTCGCGATGCTCCTCGCCAGCCCCTGCACCACGGCCTGCACGGCCACGCCCACGGCCGCGCCCGAAAGCGAGTTGATGAGCGTCGCGTCGCGATTCTTGTCGTCGGTGTAGTTGGTCTTGCCGTCGTCGTAGACCTTGAGCATCTTGCCCGCGACCGACGCCGCCACCGCCGCGTTGGCCGCCAGGCTCGCGACGACCGCGCCGCGCACGGCCAGCTTCGCGCGGTTGACGAGCGCGCTGATGGCCGTCGTCTGCCCGCCCTGCAGCGTGACCTTCTCGTTCGCCTTGGTGTTCGCGTTGGCCTTCATGACGACCGAGCTCGAAGCATCGTCGAGCGTGATGCTCTGGCCGACCTTCCAGTTGACATCGGCGCTCGCGCTGTAGCTCGTGTTCAGGCCGAGCGAGTACTTGCTGAAGATGCCGGCCGCGAGCGAGCTTTCCGCCGTCAGCGAGATCGAGTTCTTGGCGCCCGCTGTCAGCGAATTGCTGACGCCCGCCGTCGCGGACTGCGAGCTGCCCGACGTCTTCACGAAGAAGCCGCCCTTGTCCACCGTATAGCCGACGCTGATGCTGCTGTCCTTGTACGGCGACGACAACGTGATCACTTCGCTGCCGCGCGTGTCGTCGATGCACAGCTTGTTGCCCGCCGCCGACACGATGAGGTTCTGCTGCGGGTTGGTCTGCGTGACGACGCTCGTGTTCTCCGAGTTCGGCACCGCGTTCATGATGACGGGCCGGTCCGGATCGCCGTCGGTGAACGAGAGCAGCACTTCCGCGCCCTTCAGCAACGGAAAGTCCATGCCGTAGCCGCTGCCCGAATAAGGCGTCGCCATGCGGATGCGCGCCGAGCCCTTGTTCGGCCGCTTGTCGGTCAGATCGAAAGGCAGTTGCACCTTGTACCGGCCGGACTCGTCGAGATCCGCGTACGGGCCGTCGCCCTCGCTGTCGATGGTCGCGCTGATCGTGCCCGTGATGCGCGGCTTCGGGCTCACGCGCTCCGGCCGGAACTGGATGTCCGAGGCGATCGCGCGGAAGCTGTTGCTGTACGACGTCTCGCCGCCCGCGCCGCCGTCGCCCCCGGACGAACGCACGCCGGAGAGCAGCGCGCCCGCCTGCGAGCCCCGGTGATGGATCTCGGTCACCAGATACTCGGCGTTGAAGTCCTCGCGATAGTGCCCGGCGAGCTTCGCGAAGTAGCCCGCGCGCAGACCCACCGCGGTGCCCTCGCCCGAGAACACGCGTCCCGAGCAGAGAATTTCCTCGGCGCGCAGCTTCGCGTAGCGCTTGCCTTCGTTTTCGTCGCGGAAGTTCTCGCCGTAGATCATCACCTCGCCGCGGCCCTGCGCCGACACCACCGCGCTCGCCTTCAACTGGACCGCCGCCTTGCGATAGTTGTAGTCCTGCAGGATCACTTCCTTCGGCAGCGGCCGCGCGCGCAGCACGAAGTTGCGCACGGCGTCGCGCGCGAGGCCGGTGTTCATCCGGTCGTCCGGCCGGTAAGCGAGCGGCACCACCTTCAGCTCATCGGTTTCGCTTGCGCGCGCCTTGTCGAGCATCGTGACGCTGTCCACCACGACGAGGCGATCGCTGCCCGTCTTGTGATCGAAGCAGAAGTACATGCCTTCGTGCTCCGTCCAGCGCGAGACGAACTCCAGGTAAGTCTCCTCGAACTGGCACACGAAACTGCGATTGCGGTACGTGCCGGTCAGCTTGAACTCGAAATCGTTCGTCGTGAGGCCGCCGTTCTTCAGCACCGTCTTGAGCGTATCGGTGATCGGCTGCTCGTCGAGATACACCTCGGAGATGCGCGACAGCGACAGGTTCCAGAGGCGCGGCACGAGCACGGCGCGATAGAACACGTAACCGCCCGCATGATGCATCTGCTCGAACTCCGCGAGCACGCCGTGATAAGGCGTGGACAGGCCGCCTTCCGGACTGCGGATCGTGAAGGTGGCCGGGTTCGAGAGCATCGCGTCGAAATCGATCGATGCGTCGCTGCACACGAGCGTGAGCGTGAAACGAAACGGCTGCGAGAGCGCCTCGAAACCTTCCATCTCCACGACATCGAACTTGTAGCCGCCGCCCTTCGCGGTCGACGTGAAATCGAAGCGCTGGTTGGCCAGCAGCCTGTCGGACAGCATCTCCATCTTGTTCCCCTGTTCGTCGCGCGAAACCGTGCGCGCTCAGCTCATGATCATCACGACGGGCTGGCTCGGCGCCAGCACGTTGCCGACGGTATTGCCGCCGTTCTGTTTGGTGGTGTCGCCGAGGCGCACCGCGAGATTGCCTTCGAACTTGACGACCTGGCTGCTCATCACGAATTCGACTTCGCCCATGATCCCGCCGGAGGCGACGCCGCCGCTCGCACCGGCCTGGTCGCCGTTGGACATCGGAATCTTCGATGCCTTGGTGAGCGCGGGCATGCCGTGCACCAGCACCTTGACGGTGGCCGGGTTGCCCATCATCGGCATGGCGATGTTCGGATACGGCACCGGCACCGGCGGCGCGGGCGGCGCGGGTGTCAGGCACGTATCGGGCATGCCCATGCATTGCCCGTTTTCCTTGGTCACTGCGAACATGGCGTGCTCCCTGTCTGTCAGCCGAGGTCGATCTTTTCGCCGTCGATCTTCACGTGCCCTTCGGCGAGCACGCTCGCGTGTTGCGCCGTGACGTGCAGACGCTCGTCCACCTTCATGCGCACGCGGCCGGCGCGCGTTTCATCGACTTTCTCGATCCAGCGGAAGCTGTCGCGCGCTTTCTGCACGAGCCGTCCGACCGTCGATGTCATCTGTTGCGCCATCGCGCTCACGACGCCGAAGCGCGCGTGCGCCTCGCTCACCGACGCATCCACGCGATGGAAATTCAGCTCGCCGCGCACGCCTTCCATCGCGACGACGGGCGCCTCCAGCGACACGACCCGCGCCGCCTTCAGTTCGATGCGCTCGGCCTCGACCTGCAATGCGCCCTCTGCCGCATGCAGCGCGACATCGCCCGGCAGCAGCAGACGCGCGCTGTCGGCCGCGGCCCGCGCGAGCACCGCGACGATGTACGCCGCCGCATTCGCGCCGATCGCGCCGCCCCGGCACACGAGCACGGTGTCGCCGCAATCGGGTTCGATGAGGCAGCTCTCGGCGCGCAGCGCGCGGTCCGCCGATGCATCGGCGGCGCTGACGAAAAACCATTTGCCGGCGCGGCCCGTGACCGTCGCATAGGCGAGGCCGACGGCGTGCTCGTGCCCCGCGCGCGCGCGAGGAACCCGTGTGCTCTTCATGTGCTTGCTCGCTGATTCGATTGTTGTTTCATTCGCTCAGGCCGCGCGCCATTGCTCGGCGCGTGCGAGGGCTTCGTCGGTCTTGCGCGCGCTGGCCAGGTTCGCGCCGTCCCAGCGGGTGTTCTGCTGCCTCACGCCGTGCAAGTTCGCGCCGCTCAGGTCCGCGCGCGACAGGTCGGCATCGGAAAGATCGGCGTGCGACAGGTCGCAGTGGATCAGCCGCGCCGTCCTGAGCGATGCGCGCGGCCAGCGGCTCGATTGCAGCACCGACTGCTCCCACAGCGACCCGTCGGCGCGCGCCGTGGCGAAATCCGCATCGCTCGCATCGGCCATCATGAAGCTCGCGCCCTGAAGATCGCTGTTCGCGAGCTGCGCGCCGATGAGCGCCGTGTACGTGCCACGCACGCCGGCGAGCGTCGCGCCGTCGAGTTGCGCGCCCATCAGGCTCGTGCGGTCTAGCGCCACGCCGCTCAAGTTCGCGCCCTGCAGCTTCGCTTCGTTGAAGATCGCCATCGTCAGATCGCAGGTGCGCAAGTCCTGACCGGTCAGCACGCATGCCTTGAAGAACACGTTGACGAGCCGCGCGCCGCTGAAGATCGCGCTGGCGAAGTCGGCGTTCATCGCGGACAGACGCGTCAGGTCGGCGCGCGAAAAATCCGTCTGCGCGAACGTGCAGGCGTGCATGTCGGTGCGGACGAATCGCGCCTGCGCGAACACGGTCTTCGTGAAATCGCACGCGGTGAAATACGCCTTCGAGCAATCCATGGCTTGCGCCGTCGCGCCGGCGAACGACACATCGGCGAACGACGCGCCGCCGGCGTTCGCGCGCGCGAGATTCGCGCCCGACAAATCGCTCTGCTCGAAGTCCGCATCCGCCAGATTCGCGCCTGCCAGATTCGCGCCGGTGAACTTCACGCCGCGAAACCGGCATGCCGACAAATCCCGCCCGGACAGATCGATGCCCGACAGATCCGCGCCGACGATCATCCTGCCGCCCGCCAGCGCCGTCGCCAGTTGTTCCGTGCTCACCGTGTCTCCCTCGTTGCGTCTTCACGCTTCGTCGCTGCTGCCTTGAAGCCAGTGTGCGGGCGGCCGGCTTCCGCCATGTTTCAGCCGGCTGTCCACGCGTTACCGATGTAACCTTCAGCCCGGAAAGCTCACGACGAAATCGCCGCTCTGGTTCACGTCGAGCGCCACTTCCGGCAGCGCCGCGCCTTCACCCATGCGCGTGAGGATCTCCTGCGACATCAGCGGCAACACCGTGCCGCGCAGAATGAAGTCGATGTTGCGCGCGCCCGTCTCCACTTCCGTGCAGCGCGCGGCGATCTGCGCGACCACGGCATCGCTGTAGGTGAAGCGCATCTTGTTGTTGTGCGCGACGCGCCGCACGATCTTGTCGAGCTTCAGGCGCACGATGCCCGCGAGCGCATCGGTGGCGAGCGCGAAGTACGGAATCACCGTCATGCGCGCGAGCAGCGCGGGCTTGAAGTGATTCGACAGAATCGGCCTGACGGCGGAGAGCAGCGTCGCCGCGTCGGGCTTCTCTTCGCCCGCGGTCATTTCGGTGATGACATCGGTCGCGAGATTCGACGTGAGGAAGATCACCGTGTTCGAGAAGTCGATCTCCTTGCCTTCGCCGTCCGACAACATGCCCTTGTCGAACACCTGATAGAACAGGTTCATCACGTCGAGGTGGGCTTTTTCCACTTCGTCGAGCAGCACGACCGAATACGGGCGCTGGCGCACCGCTTCGGTCAGCACGCCGCCTTCGCCGTAGCCGACATATCCCGGCGGCGAACCGATCAGGCGACTCACGTTGTGCTTCTCCTGAAACTCGCTCATGTTGATGACGGTGGTCGACTTCTCGTCGCCGAACAGAATGTCCGCCACCGACAGCGCGGTCTCCGTCTTGCCGACGCCCGACGGCCCCGCGAGCAGGAACACGCCCATCGGCTGCTCGGGGTCCTTCAGGCCCGACTTGGCGGTCTTGAGCACTTCGGCGATCTGCTCCATCGCGTGATCCTGACCCCGGATGCGCGCCTTCAGCGTGTCGGCCATGCGCATCACGCTCTGCGCCTGATCGCGCAGCATCTTGCCGGCCGGGATGCCGGTCCAGTCCGAGATCACGCGGGCGACCACATCCGGATCGACGTCGATATGAACCAGCGGCTCGTCGCCCTGCGCCGCCTTGAAGGCTTGCGCCGCAACCGCGATGTCCCGCGACAGCGCCTGCAATGTGTCTTCGGACGCGTTGTTCGCCTTCGCTTCGTGGCGCGCGGTGCGCGCGTCGAGCAGCACGCGGGCCGCGTCGCGCTGCTTCTGCCAGAACGCGCGCAGCGCTTCGGCTTGTGCGTCGAGCTTCGGCAGTTCCTCATCGATCTCGCGAAGACGCGCCAGATCGACCGGCTGCTGGTTGTCCGCGTCGCGTTCCAGTCCGCTCTTCTCGCGCTGCAATGCCTGAATGCGGCGCTCGGTGTTCTCCAGCACGTCCGGCTTCGCGCTTTGCAGCACCTTCACGCGCGCGCAGGCGGTATCGAGCAGATCGACGGCCTTGTCCGGCAGTTGCCGGCCCATGATGTAGCGGCTCGACAATTCGGCGGCGGCCACGATCGCGTCGTCGCGCAGCACGACCTTGTGCACGTCCTCGTATTTTTCCTTCAGGCCGCGCAGGATCAGCACGGCGGTGTCGAGATCCGGCTCGTCGAGCTTGACGAGCTGGAAGCGCCGCGCGAGCGCCGCGTCCTTCTCGAAGTACTTCTTGTATTCGGCCCACGTCGTCGCGGCGATGGTGCGCAGCTCGCCGCGCGCGAGCGCCGGCTTCAGCAGATTGGCGGCGTCCGACGTGCCCGCCTGACCGCCCGCGCCGATCAGCGTGTGCGCTTCGTCGATGAACAGGATGATCGGTTTCGCCGATGCCTTCACTTCCGTGATGACGCCTTTCAGGCGGTTCTCGAACTCGCCCTTCACGCTCGCGCCCGCTTGCAGCAGGCCCATGTCGAGGCCGAGGATCGTCACGTCCCTGAGCGAGTCGGGCACGTCGCCTTCGACCACGCGCAGCGCCAGCCCTTCGACGACCGCCGTCTTGCCGACGCCCGGATCGCCGACGCAGATCGGGTTGTTCTTGCGGCGTCGCGCGAGGATATCGACCATCTGGCGAATCTCGGCATCGCGGCCGAACACCGGATCGAGCTTGCCGGCGCGCGCCTTCTCGGTGAAGTTCTCGCAGAAGCGCGCAATCGCGCTGCCGTCGCCGCCGGCGGGCGCGGTGGAATCGGAACCGTGCTCGCCGATCGCTTCGCGCGTGCCTGCTTCGACCGAGCCGCCGCACACGGCATCGAACGAACGGATCAGCGTTTCGCGGTTGAGCGCGCGCAACGGCGCGGCATAGTCGCCGGTCGCGTAGTACGTCGGGCGCGCGAGGAACGCGAGCAGCACCGCGCCCGAGCGGATGCGCGGCTCCTGCAGATCCACCGATGCGATCAGCCACGCGTCCTGCAGCAGTTCGAGCAGCAGCGGCGAGAACGCGGGACGGCCCGCGTTGCCGGTCTTCATCTGTTCGAGCGACAGGTTGATCGAACGTTGCACGAGCGCCGCCTCGACGTCCTGCTGTCGCAGCAAGAGCGCGATATCAGCCTGTTGATCGCCGAACAGCTTCGCGAGCAGATGCTCGACCGTGATCTCGTAATGACCGCGCGACACGCACAACCCGACGCCGTCTTCCAGCGCCTGTTTGCAAAAGCCGTTGAGGCGGCCCACCAGGGGCTTCAGTTCGACCAGCAGCATGTATGTTTTCCTCTTAGTCTTTCCAGCAACGGCCAGCAATGGTTAAAGAGCGTATTTGACCCGGGTCGGCCGATCCGCCTCGCCGGGGTTGAGCCACGTATCGAAGCCGAGGCGCGACCACGACCCGCGTCCGGTGCGCGCGGCGCCCGCTTCGTCGTGGCGCAGTTGCAACTCGACTTCGACATCGAGCGGATCGGTCAAATAAAAGCGCGTGAAAAAGGCGAGGCGCGCATGGGCGCTTCCGCCCGGCAGCATGTGTTGAAACAGCGTGTGCGGCAGCCCGGCGAATTCGATGCGGATGCTGCCTTCGTAGTCGTCGATCTCCGAGCCGAGCCACGCGTCCTCGCCGAGGCAGCTTTGCTGCTGCCCGAGCTGCCAGCGTTGATCGTGAGGGATCGGCACGGCGCGCGGCACGCCGCACACGACCTCGACTTCGGCGGGCGCGAAGGCATCGGCGAGCAGGGTCTTCAAGCCGAGCGCGGAACGCGGCCGCTGATTGAACAGTCCCGCATAACGCAACAGTTCCGCGCTGCCCGGCAGCAGGTCGACGCGCAACGCCGGATCGTGCAGGCCGACGAACGCGTAGAGCTGATCGAGCGACGCCTCGTGCCGGTCCTCGACGATGCGCTGCTCGACGCGGTATTTCGCCCATGCATCGAAGAGCAGCGGATACAGCGCGTGATGCACGATATCGAGGAAATCGCGCGTGACGTGATGCCCTTCGCGCTCTTCCTCGAAGAGATCTTCGGTGTAGTACGTCGGCAGCGGCGAGGCCACGCCGTACAGGCCGAAGAAGTTCGCCGTGATGCGATAGCCGCCCTCGGGCGTCGCCTCGATGCGGTCGATGTCGTTCTCGGGAAAGCCGAGCCCGAGCCGCGGCCGCACGCGCAGGTTTTCCTGATTCAGGCCCGTGTGACGGTCGTACAGCCGCAGCAGCCGGATCGCCTGGAAGTACGAGTACTTCTCACCGTTGGTGAGAAGCAGCGCCTTCACAGCATCGGTCGTTGTCCGAGTCTCGGCGGCCATTTGAATACTTTGCCCGAAAGCGTGTCTTCGAGCTCGACGCGCGTATAGGAATTGATGCCGGCGTAATCGCCGAAAAATCGCTCGAGCATGCAACCGAAGAGATACAGATCGCCGATGCCGGCGTAATGGTCCTCACGACAGCGGATTCGGATCGACTGGCCGCGCTGCATGCCGCCGCGGCCGACGAGACGCGTCTCGCGCGTCGCCGTCACGTCGACGATGCCTTCGATGCGCCGGCGATTCGACAGCTCCTGCCCTTGCCGCCCGGCGAACACATAGAGGCCGAGCAGCTTGCGCAGGTTATCGGCGCTCGCGAGCGACAACAGATTCAGCGAGACGTGCGAGAGCAGCGACCACAGCAGTTCCTCGCCCGCCGGCGGGTCCTGCGCGGGCGTGATCGCGCGGATATTGGTGTAGCTCATCTGATCGGGCGACGTGCTGGTCGGCACGTTGATATCGCCCGGTTTCAGGCCTTCCGGCAGCGCGCGGTTGGTGCACGTGACGCGGATCGACAGCGTCTCCGGCAGCGGCGTCTCGGACGGCGGATAGTTCAGCGAGAGATACACATCGCTGCCGCGCTCGACGTTCGCGCTCCTGAGCGTCGTGCGATAGCTCAGTTGCGCGCCGCGTCCGTCGTGACGGAACATGCTGAACGGCTGATAGAGGCGTTCCTGCGCGCTGCCCTGCTGATAGCCGAGCACCTGATCGACCGAATAGACCTGATAGTGGCGACGGTCCCGTCCTTCGGGATTCACGCGATATTCCGTCGCGCGATGATCGTGCGTGATCGGATCGGCGACATGCGAGAACACGTTGATCGCCGGCACGACATTGAGCATGAAGCTTTGCGCGCCGATTTCCGGCATCCAGTCGTGCAGCGCGTCGAGCGTCATCACGATGCTGAAGCTCGAACCTTGCGCGTTCGCGGTCCAGCGCCCGAGCCCGGTGATATCGACGAACAGAAACTTCTCGGGCTGCGCGAAGAATTCCTGGATCGTGCGATACCCGCTCGGCGCATGGCCCGGATAGGTGAGCAGATCGGCATCGAATCCGCTCGTGCGCAGGCATTTCGCGCCCAGCGACAGCCGCTCGCCGCCGCTCGACACGCGCACGTCCGTGACGTGGTTCATCAACAGCAACAGCAGCTTCGATGCGTCGACCTGCCCGCCGCTCAGAAACAGGCGGACGGAATCGCCGTTCCATTGCGCGATGGTCGCGCCGTCCATGTCGAAATCGATCATCAGCACGGGCGCGGCGCCCGCATGACTCAGCAGATTGACTTCGGCGATGCGCAACGGCTCGACGTCGAGATCGCAGGTCGTGCGAAAGCGGCACGACGTGCCGTCCACCGGCACCGACGCGAGCTCGGTGCCCGCGGCGACACGCGCCGATTGCGGCCGCTGTCCCTTCGTCGAGAAGCCGATCAGCGTCGACGCCGGCACCGGCCGCAGATAGTGCGGAAACAGCAGATTCGTGAGTTCCTGGATGAACTCGGGAAACTGGTCGTCGAGCTTCTGGCGCGTGAGGCCCGTGAGAAACGCGACGCCTTCGAGCAGACGCTCGACGTCCGGATCGGCGGAGGTGCCCGAGAGCATCGGCGCGATCGCCGGATTCGCACGCGCGAACTCGGCGCCCAGGCCTTTCAGCTTGTTCAGCTCATCCTGATAGTATCGATTGAACATGCGGCCGACTCGGCTGAATCCGGAAGTGAATGAGGATGTGCAAACGTTGAATCAGTCGACGCTCACGCGGCCATTCGCGCCCACGGTCGTCGATATGCGCAGCGGGATCTCGCGGTCGTCCACTTCGAGCGAGCCTTCGAGCGCGAAGCGGATCGACAGCACGTCGGTCTCCTCGCGATTGAGCGTGACGCGCGGCGACTTGATGCGGGGCTCGTAGCGCAGCACCATGCGACGGATCTCTTCTTCGATCTCGCGCGTGGAACCCATCGCGGTGGTGCCGGCAAGGTTCGTGAAATCGGGCACGCCGAATAGCGGATCGATCTGCACGCTGCCTTGCCGCGTGTTGAGCAGCCGGCTGAGATGACTCATCACCGAGTTGACGAGGACATCCACCCGGGTCTCGTTGGAGCGCGCTTCACCCGTGCCCCAACTCGCGATTCGCTCCAGCAGCCGGCGCTCTCTCACCATTGCTCCCGCTCAGACGCGCATCAGGACTTCGGCGCGAGCCACGAATCTTCGGCTTCGATGCCGTCCGGATCGAAGGTCCACGTGATCTTCTCGTAGGTGAACGAGATATCTTCCATGTGACCCATCTGCTTGTTGTCCGGCGACAGGCAGTTCGGCGTCCACGACTTCATGTTGGTCAGGATCGCGTTCGACAGCTTCACGGTGTAGTACTTCTCTTCCGTGCCCTTCGGCGAGATGCGGTAGAACTCCAGCGTCACGTTCTTCATCTGCTCGCCCGAGGTCAGCGCCTGGAACAGCTTGGGCGACGACTTGTCGATTTCCTTGGTGAGCGTCATCGGCAGATGCACGCGCTTGCCGGTCGGCAGGCCCGTTTGCGGGCTCTTCGGAATTTCGATGGTGTGATCGACGGCCTGGACGAGAATCTTTCCTTCATGACCCTGAACCTTGGTCGAGCCTTCGATCTTTCCCTGGTTCTGGCCTTCGAGAGTGAGGTAGCACGGCATCGGCATGATAAGTCCCCTGTTGGGTAGCAAACTGTGTTGGGTTTCGGTCGTTTCGCCGAGGTCTTTCGACCCCGGCGGTGTCGCTCAGCTCTTGTGTGCGCTGCGCATGTTTCACATGTTGCGGGAGGCCCGTTACCGGCCGGTTTCAGTTTTCCCGCGCTGCGTTACAGATGAAACACGGCCCGCTCTTCGACGACGTATTGCTTATTTCTTGTCCAGCTTGCCAACCAGGGACAACGTGAACGACGCGCCCATGTACTTGAAGTGCGGACGCACTTTCAGATCCACGCGATACCAGCCCGGATCGCCTTCCACATCGGCCACGACGATCTCCGCCTGACGCAGCGGACGACGGCTGCGCACGCCTTCGGCGGGGTTGTCCATGTCCGCGACGTACTGGCGGATCCACGTGTTGAGCTCGCTTTCCAGATCGACGCGCTCTTTCCACGTGCCGATGTTCTCGCGCTGGATCACCTTGATGTAATGCGCGAGACGGCTCACGACGAACATGTACGGCAGTTGCGTGCTGAGCTTGTAGTTGAGCTCGGCTTCCTTGCCTTCCTTCGTGTTGCCGAAGAACTTCGGCTTCTGCGCGGAGTTCGCCGAGAAGAACGCGGCGTTGTCGCTGTTCTTGCGCATCGTCAGCGCGATGAAGCCCTGCTCCGCAAGCTCGAACTCGCGGCGCTCGGAGATGAGCACTTCGGTCGGGATCTTGTTCTGGAGCTCGCCCATCGACTCGTACGTGTACACCGGCAGATCGCCGACCGTGCCGCCGCCTTGCGGGCCGATCACGTTGGCGCACCAGCGGTAATCGGCGAAGCTCGACGTGAGGCGCGAAGCGAACGCGAACGCCGCGTTGCCCCACAGGAACTGGCCGTTGCCGCCCGACACGTCTTCCTTGTAGTTGAACTTCTTCGCCGGCACGGTATCCGCCCCGTAGGGCACGCGCAGCAGGAAATGCGGCAACGTGAGACCGACGTAACGCGCGTCTTCGGACTCGCGGAAAGCGTTCCACTTGACGAACTGCGGGCCTTCGAAAATCGACGAGAGGTCTTTCAGGTTCGGCAGTTGATCGTAGGTATCGACGCCGAAGAAATGCGGACCCGCCGCCGCGATGAACGGCGCGTGGCTCATGGCCGAGACGCTCGCCACGTTTTGCAGCAGCTTCACGTCCTGCGTGCCCGGGCCGAACTCGTAATTCGCGACGATGGCGCCGAACGGCTGGCCGCCGAACTGGCCGTATTCAGCGGTATAGAGATTCTTGTAGAGGCCGGACTTGGTGATGTCGGCTGCATCCTCGAAGTCTTCGAGCAGCTTGCCCTTGCTCACGCTCAGCAGTTGAATCTTGACGTTCTCGCGGAAGTTCGTGCGGTCCACGAGGAACTTCAGCGAACGCCATGCCGATTCCATTTTCTGGAAGTCGGCGTGATGCAGGATCGCGTCGACCTGCGCGCACAGCTTCTGGTCGAGGTCGGCGATCATGCTGTCGACCGTCGCCTGCGTGATGCGCTCCACCGCGTTCTGCGGCTCGAGCAACTGCGAAATGAAGGCCTGAATGCCCTGGCGCGTGATCGAATACGCTTCGTCGCCCGGCTTGATGCGCGCCGACTCGATCAGGGAGTCGAGCAGCGAGAGGCTTGCGTCGGCCTCGGGCGCGGCGGTCGCCGTCTGTTGTTTTTCCATGTCGCTCATGTCACTTGTCCTCGATGCCGAGTTCGCTCATCAGACGCGCGCGCACGCCTTCGTCTTCGATCAGTTCCTGAACCCGCTTGCGGAAATCCGGAATGTTGCCGAGCGGACCTTTCAGCGCCTTGAGCGCGTCGCGCAGCGCGATCATCTGGCGCAGCTCGGGCACCTTCTCGACGATCGCGTCGGGCGAGAAATCGTCGACGGACTCGAACTTCAGGTTCATCGCGATCTGCGCTTCCGGATCGGCGTTCGCTTCGAGGCGGTTCGGCACCGCGAGATCGAGCGAGAGCTTCTGGCCCTTGAGCACTTCGTTGAAGTTGTCCTTGTCGACGTTGACCGGCTTCATGTCTTCGATCGGCGTATCGTCGTCACGCAACGTGAAGTCGCCGAGCACGAGCAGTTTCAGCGGCAATTCGACTTCCGCCTTGGCATCTCCGGTGGCCGGACGATACACAATATTGACCCGCTCCTTAGGAGCGACTGAACCGTCAGATGCCATGCCTACCCCCTAACCCAATACCAAAAGTGTTGATGAAAAAATCAGGCCGCTTCGATAGCGTCGCAGCATGGCGGCACACAGTCATGCATCCGCTTCGGCACGATCGTGCGCGAATGCCGTCACGCTGGTGTCATCGCATGCTGCTGGCGACAGGGAACGATCTCACGCGGCATCGCCGGTCATTGCCGCAAGTAGAGCCGGGTTCCGGGCTCTATTCGTGGCTTAGGCGCACGACCCTGGTGATACGCTGGCTTTCCTGTCGCTCAGGACATTAACGACACCGCGTCCGGATTCTTGAAGCTGATTTTTCGGCGCGCGGATCGCGGCAAGGCGATGCAACACGCCATAAGGTTCCTTCGATTTCTGCCGTTAACGCTTCGAAGCACGCCGCATGAACCGGCCTGCGGGACATGCGGCACAACGACATCGCCATTGCGTGAGAGACCATCGTGGCAAACCAGTATGAAGTCCAGGGCGACGTGCTCGTCGTGAGTCTCGAAGGCGCGCTGAACAGCACGAACTCGGCGCAGGTCGAGGCCGAAATCCAGCGCCGTCTCGACCAGGGCACCAATCAGGTGTTGTTCGACCTGAGCGCACTCGGCTATATCTCGAGCGCGGGATTGCGCGTCGTCCTGATCGCGGCAAAGCGCCTCAAGCAATCCGCGGGACGGCTCGTCCTGTGCGGCATGCACGACCAGATCCGCGAAGTGTTCGAAGTCAGCGGATTTCTCAACATTCTCAACGTCACCGATACGCGCGCGTCGGCGCTCGAACGCTTCGACGAAGTGGCGTGAGCCTCGTATTTCATTCGTAACCCGAGCCCGCTTTTCTGAAACGCGGCCGTAACGGCGCGCGCACAGAATTCATCCCATGCGCAGAACGAACTGCGCAAGACAACCGGAGAACAAAATCATGCCGATGCCGTGCTACCTCTCACTCGAAGGCCAGAACCAGGGAAAGATCGAAGGCTCGACCAAGGTTCAGGGTCATGAAGGAAAGATCCTCGTTCAGGCTGTCGATCACACCATCGAGATTCCGAAGAGCCCGCAGACGGGCCTGCCGACCGGCAAGCGCGTGCATCAGGCGATGACGCTCACCAAGGAAATCGACAAGTCGTCGCCCAAGCTGTATCAGGCGCTGACGTCCGGTGAGCAGATGAAGACTGTCTCGCTCGAGTTCTATCGCATCTCGCCGAAGGGCACGGAAGAGAAGTACTACACCGTGAACCTGTCGAACGCGATCCTGACGAACATGAAGTCGTGGACGCCGAACTGCCTGTCGCCCGACAACAAGCAGATGGGGCATATGGAAGACGTGTCGTTCACGTACGAGAAGATCACGTGGACGTATGAGCCGGACGGCATCGAAGCCGAAGATTCGTGGCTTGCGCCGAAGTCGTAATCGGCGGCGGGCTCAGCCGGCTTGTCGGCGCTGGTCCTCGCCATCGGCGGTGGACCAGCGCACGAATGCGTCGAACGACCGTTGCGCGTCGAGTTGCGAATCCGAGGTCAGCTTCTCCTCGTCTGCCTCGTCGAGGGCGGCTTCGGCGTGGCGTGTTCTCGGATCGATCAGCTCGGCGCTGTGATCGAGCAGAATCTTTCCATAGCCGTTGAGTGCGTAGTCCGACGGCGAGAGATCGTAGAGATAGCGCGCCGCCGCCACCCAACGAAGAATCTGATTCGCCGAATGGGGCGCTTCGCCGAATTGCGTGATCTCTCTCGCGCCCTGCCGGGCGTAATCCCAATCGTCCGCGTTGAGCCGCGCCGATCCGAGTTCCAGCAAGGTCACGGTTGAGCCGGCGCCGGACAGCGGCTGTCCGATGATCGCATCGACCACGCCGGCGACGTCGCGTTCGTAATCGCCCGGCTGCGCGGGGTCGTATTCCGCGGCCCACAAGCCGAGGATCGATTGCGCATCGTCCGTGAAGTCCATGCGCCTGAGCGCCTCGGCCGCCAGCGAGATGCGCAAACGATGGGTCGGATAACGGCCGTGGCTGTCAGGAATCTCGTGCTGAATCCGGGAGCGGTCGGTCGCGAGAAAATCCACCAGCGAGCTCACGTACGCCGGCCCCAGTGTCAGACAGCCCCACAGGTCCGCGAATACTTCGTCCGACCAGGCGAGCCACGCGCGAAGACGCAACGGCGCCTCGGCCAGCGCCCCCTCCAGGTTGCGCAGAACCGCCGGGCGGAGCCCGAAGTCGTGTTCGACCGCGTGGCCCGTTTCATGCGCGACCACGGGCAGATCCGGCAGATGCGCGAGTTGCGACCAGGGCACGCCGATCACCGGAATCGGCAGGCTTTGCAGAATCGCGTCATACGAGGGGCCGGTGAGCCCCTGCCCCGGCACCGCCTCGGCGCTGAATGCGTGATCGCGGCTCAGCGCATACGGCGACAGGCCGCCGTTCAGAAAAACGAGCGGCGGTTGTCGACGCGCTTCCGGATTTCGATCGAGCATCGGCTTGTAGCAGTACCACGCGATTTCGTCGGCGGCTTGCAGAAAAGCGCACATCGAAAGATCGCGGCGCTGTATGAGCTTCGCGCGGAAGAACTCCCAGATCCGCCGGATACCCAATACGAGCGACTCGATATTCCGGCCCTCCGCCAGAACGCTGCCTTCTCTTCTGGCCTCGTCGAAAACCTGCTGCGTTTGCGACGACAGGCCGGCGAGGTGGCCCGTCAACGCGACGATCTGCGAGCGATGGCGGGCGAATATGCCCGATTTCGCGCTTTCGTCGAGCCACGCATCGAATTCGGCCTTCAACGCCTGAATCTTTTGCTCCAGCGCGATGATCCGGCGCTCCGCGAGTCCGGTCGTCATTTCAGCACGAACTCCGGATCGGACGTGAGCAGCATCGCCGCTTCGGTGCAGAACACGTCTACGCCGCGCAGCTCCTTGCGATACAGCATCAACATATCCTTCAGCCGGGGACGCCCGGCGATCATGAAGGCCAGGCGCTCCGCCGCGAGCTCGACGTAGTTCGGCTTGAAGAGTCCCGCACCCAGGACCGCGCGAATATGCGCCTTGCGGGCGAGATCGGCCGCGAACTGGTTGCGCAGGAGCAGTTGGCGGGCCGTCTCGATTTCCGTCGAAGGCCGTGGCGGCGCGAGCATCACGACGGGCTCCCTTTCCGTGCGCGCATGGCGCAGCAGGCTCGCGCACCGGTCCGCGTCGAGCATGGGCGATCCGGTGGCGCCGCTGTCGGAAAGCGGCAGATCGATCCAGAGTTGCCCGCGACGCTCGACGATCGACGCCTGGATGACGACGAGACTCGGACGCGTCTTTTCGAGCAACGCGAGCGCGGCTTCCAGGGTGAGCTCGTCCGGCTCGTACGCCTTCGAGCCATGCGCGCGCAGGATCTCCGCCAGCGTGCGGCTCGCCAGCACGTCGAAGCCGCGCTGATTCTTGCGTTGCAGTACGGATGGAGGCCGAAGGATGACGACGGACAGGGGCGCGAAATAATTCATCATGCGCCGCAGCTTTTGCGGCATCACGTCGATCACCTGTTCGCCCCAGTGCGTACGCGCCGTGGGCCGAAAATCGCGGGTCGAGCGAAAACATACGCTGTCGCGCGGCAAAGCGAGTTCCCACGGAATCGACTGAGTCGCCTCGCGGCCCGTGATCATTTCCACTACCGGCGAGGAAAGCGCGGGAAGAGGCACCGCCTCGCGCATCCGGCGTATGAACTGCTCCCTGCTCTCGCCGATCAGATGGCGCGCCACGGCGATCGAACCCGCTTCGCTCCCGCGAAGATCTTCCACGGGATCGGGCAAGCCGTCCATGTAGACGGAGTACCGGTCGTCGGCGCCCGGGGCCACTTCTGTCAAGCCGGTGCTGACCCCCGTTGCGATTCTGCGGGCCTCCGATTCGCGTCCCAGCGCAAGCAGGATTCGCAGCGCCGCCCGCGCCTGAGCTTCGTCGCGGCCGGACAGCCAGCGGTTGTGCGCCGCGAGCGCCTCGAAGTAGGAGCCGGGCAGCCCCTTGGGCAATGACGGCGGCACGGGTTGCATCTTGTCCAGCAAGCGGCCTTTTCCGCGCTCGAGGAGCGCATGAGCGAGGCGGATGCGGGTGGCGACATCGCGTGCGCTCGCGTCATCCCGGCATCGTTCGAGGAGGGGCGCAAGCTCCTGCGGGACATGGCCCGCGCGATAGCCCGCATCGATGAGGCGCTCGATCACCTGTGCGCCGACGGCGAGCGCTTCCTTGATCGCGTCCTGGATCAGGGTCGCGGTACGCGTCGAACCGAGACAGCGCAACATGTCGATGCAAACCAGCACCCGGACGAAGTAGTCGCGCGTGCCCGGCTGCGGCAGTGGCGCGAGTCTCAACAGCTCGTCCTCGAAATGCGATACCCCTTCGAGCCGCGGCAGCCAGCGGAACCAGTGCAGCGCGGCGTAGCGCAACGGCACATGTTCGATGGACGCGACATAGTCGATCCATGCAGCCAGATGAAATCCGTCCGCGCGACGGTCCATGATGGTGAGCAGCGCAAGCACGTGCTCGTGCCAGGCGAGCCGGGACTCATCGGACGGCTGCTGCGAATGAGGCTGGCGGTCGCACAGGAAAGCGAGATGGCAGCGCTCGATCGTCAGCGGCCCGGAGTCCACGGCGGTGGAGCGATCGAGCATTTGCAGCGCGCCAGTCAGATCGCCGCGCAGCTCCTTGCTGATACGCACCGCTTGCAACAGGCAGTCGGCCGCGCCGGCGCGGTCGCCGGCGCCCGCATAACGATGCGCCGCGCGCAGCAGCAAGGTGCAGGCTTCGTCGAGTTGATAGTCGAAGGCGAGCAGCCGGCCGTTCAGTTCGTCCAGGCGCGCCGGATCGAACAGCGGATCGTCCGCCAGCATCTCCGGCGCTTCGGGCAGCCGCGGCGCGAATCCCTGCGCGACCGAGCAAAGCGACAGCACTCGCTGCGCGCGGGCATCCAGCCGCGCGCTGGCGGACGAAGGCCCGGTCCCGTCGACGTAGGGCTGCAGCAGAAGACTTTCCGCGAGCGCGAAATCGCCGGCCCGAAGATAGAGCTCGGCAGCGCTGGTCCGGAATTCCGGCGAGACATACGCCGACTCGCGCAGCGTGCTGGAGATCAGTCCCAGGCTCGCGTCGACCCGTCCGGACATCATCAACCGGACGCAGCACTCGTTGAGGATGTCCCAATTCGACGTGCCGTCACGCAAGGAGAGGGTCATTGCATCGCGATACCCCTCCAGCGCGCGATCATCGTTCAGTCCGATCAGCGTTCTGGCCCGCAGCAGGTAGTACGCGTACGCATCGGCGTCCGCGAATCCGGCAATGCCCATGCGCTCGATCTTTTGCCAGCGGAGCATGGCGCGGGCGTGATCGCGCTCGTGAACATCGAGCGCGAGTTCGATGAGCAGCACCGCGCGCCGGTCGGCTTCGGAGACCGAAAGCGCGCCGTCGGCCTCGGCGAACGAGCGCATGGAATCGAGAAGTCTTCGCACCGATGCCGGCGGCTGCTGAAGCCGGCACGGTCCCCATCCGATGCCCGCGGCCTGGCGCGCCAGCTCGAAGTGCGCCTGCCACACGAAGCGATACGAGACGAGGCTCTGGCCCTGGTCGTCCTTCACGGACTCCGGCGTGGGCAGCAGCATCACGACGATCTCGATCAGCGCGTGGCGCGCCTGCGGATCTTGTGCCTCGGGGCGCTCCAGCAGCGCGGTGAACCATTCCTGTATGTCCTGCCGCTGCAGCCTGAGCATGTGGTAGAACACCTCGGCTTCGCTGCTCGCCCAGGCGGCCGGCTCAGCGCTCTTCGCGCTGGCGAGTTCCTCGAACCATCGGCATGCTTCTTCGTGAAGCCGGCGATAAATGCGCTCGCGCTTGAGCAGGTCATGCATCGGCCCCACGATATCGGGCTGGAAGCGAATCTCGTCATCGCCCGCGCGCAGCCAGCCGACGGAGTCCGCGTAAGCGCGCAACTGCGTCCACAGCAGCCCGATATCGATTTCCCTTTCCATGCCGCCCGAGCGAGGAAAGTCCCTGGCATACAGCGTGAGCTCGTCGAGATGCTCGGCTTCGGCCTCGGTCTCGGACGTGATCTCGCGGCGGATATGCGACTTCATGACGGCTTCGAGAAAGCTGCGCGTCAAGCGCCGCGGAACCACGCCATAGCGGACGACCCATCGGACCATCCACTGAAACTCCGGAATGCGCCTGATCACGCGGTCGATCAGATATTCGTACTCGGGCCGCAACGCGTTCACGTCTTCGACCGTGGTGTTCGGGTTCGAGTTGGCCAGATCCGCTATCAGCGCCAGAATGAAGGGATTGCCGTTTGCTTTCTGGACGATGGCGTCGATGAGGAGCGGGTTGACGCGCCTGCGCTCGGACAGATATTGCCGCGACTCGTCGGGCGAAAACGGGCCCACCTGGACAGGGTCGGGTTCATCCGGCTTCAGGCATTTGCGCTCGCGCAGATCGTAGCGCCCGCATATGACGAGCTTGAGATCGTTCTTGAGATCGCCCTTGCCGATGGCCCGGATCTCGCGGAACATGTCCAGCACGCCATCCAGTGCGCCCGGAAAATGCAGCACGGGTTCTTCTATCGTGTCGAGCACCACGACGACGGGCGCACTGCCCAGCTTGAGCGCGAATTCCTGGACGATGGCCCTCCCCGGCGAGGACGGACCGGCGAGGCGATCCTCGACGCTGTCGATCAACAACGCGTGCGGCAAGCGGGAATTCGGCAGCAGCAGCGGCATGAAGACCAGATAGTTATCGAGAAATTCGCCGTACGGCGCCCCGGCGACCTGCCGGTTGATCTGCTCCGCGAGCGTCAGAAGAATGAGCCACGGGAACTGCACGAGCCTCGCCGTGTTGACATCATCGAAGTCCAGCTTCGCGACCGGCAAACGCTTTGTATAGGGCAGACATCGCCTCGCGATCAGCCAGCGAACGAACATGGTCTTGCCGTGTCCGCCGGCGCCGAAAACAGGAAACATCCATTGCGCCGGATCCGTCAGGCAGCCTTCGAGACGTCTCTCGATCTCGCCGCGCTGAAGGTACGGGGCCGACTTCACGAACTCATCGGCAAAGCGGCCGCGAATGGCGACATACGGACCGAGCTCGCCGAGCTTGTCGCGCTGTTCCTGGCTGAGCAGCCTGAGTTCGATCTGCTTCGCGCCCGCGCTCAGCAGATCCAGATCGCGCAGCACGAGCAGCAGCACGTTGCACGTCGCCAGCCGGAATTCGTCGTCCGCCGCGCGGAACTGGCGCATGAATTCGGCGAGGCCTGCTTCCGGCTCCGCCACAAGATGAAACCGCAGTCGGTGCAGCGCATCGAAATGTGCATCGTCCGCGCGCTCCAGGAACTTGTGGACTTCGGACATGAAAGCAATCACGTCGCCGCGCCGCCCTCCACCCGCCAGCCATGCTTCCATATGACGCACGACGGCGAGGTCGGTCACGCGATACACCTCTTTCTCCGTGCCGATCATGGCGATGTCGTCGTCCTCGACGAAGCGCTCGAAAGACTCCGAGCCTTCCGGGCAGATCACCCGCTCATACAGTTCGCGATCGAACACCGAAGCCGCCGACGCGCGCTGCATCAACTTGAGATGGGCCTCCGATACCGGCGAAAACTCTCTGACGAGATCTTCGAAGCTTTGCCCGCTTGCCATCCGGGCTCTGAGCAAGGCAAGGCGCCCCTCGCCGACTGGATTGAGTTCCATGAATTCAGGAATGCGGGGTGACAAGCTCGTGCAACTGCTTGTACTTGATGTTGAAATAGGAAATCGGGAACGAAGGCTCATTGCCCGCGATCTTGTGGACCCAATCCCCGGCCATCCTGGAAAGTTCCACGTCATTGCTTCGGTGAAGCACGTATTCGGGAAAGCGGTCGAGGAACTCCCTGCGCGCGATCGCTTGCAAGTTCACCTGACCGTATGGAATGTCCAGCGCGGGCCGGCGGACAGGTTCCCTGGGGATGTCGTAATGCTCGAAGTCCTCGTCGCTCAGGGCGAGAATCAGATGCACGTTCGGCAAGTCGCCATTCGACAGTGGAACGAAGAGGTGCTCCCAAAGCATCCAGAATCCGCCGAAGTCCAGTTTCTGCCGGAGCTGATCCAGCACGATGGTGACGGGCGTATTCGCGGAAATCTCCTGCAACTGAAGCAGAAACTCCCGATAGCTTCCGGCATCCAGCGGTTGCTCGTCTGTCACGAGCGCGTCGAGATGGCCGGGAAGCGGTGGCAACGGGTCGGCCAGCGGAGAGCCGACGCCCGCGAACTTGAACTTCCAGATCAACTCGAGGACGCGCGCGCAACTTACACCGCCGGGCTCATCGGCGAGTTGCACGTAGCGAACGCGATGTCCCACCCGCAAGGCGAGATCCAGCAGCCACGCGCACAGGAGCGACTTGCCGTAACCGGGGCTGCCGCGCACGACGACGAAGTGATCCTCGTTCTCGCGCTCCTGGAATGGCCAGAAACTGCGGCACAGCGCCCGCCGGTTCGACGTCTGGTTGACGAATGCCGGAAGCGACGACAGGAGGCGGCAGTTCTTGGCGCGATTGCTGTACGACGCGTCGGGTGAAAAGAATTGCGGCAGGACCACGGCCGGAAGACAGCGGGTCGTGAGCGCCGGGAACGATGCCTGTTTCCCATTTGCCCCGCCTATGTAACCGATGCCGTTGCGCGCCGCGGAAAGCGCCTCGTTCACGGGCATGCCTTCGGCGATGCGCTTGTAGAACGCGCCGGCGAGGTTGCCGGCCGCTTCGCCCTTGATGTCGCCCTGCATGGCGATGACGGCGCGGGCGCTGTCCATGAACGCCGCCGCGAGTGAGGCATTCTTTCCCGCGGGATTGGCAGTCCGGCACCCGTTGAGGAAAACCAGATAGGGAAGCCAGCCATCCGTCTCGACGTTGCCGATATCCGAACTGATCAGACCGCCATCCCATATGAAGTTGTCGAACTTGAGATAGGACGGGTCATTCGAGCCGTGTCCGATGAAGTGGAACACATGCGGTTTGAACTCTACTATCTTGGCGTAGAGTTCCTCGCGCGTCGCCGGCGTAATCGGTTCGAGATCGATCGTGCGCTGCACGGGCTGGACCACACGGCGTATGGCCTCCTCTTCCGCCTTCGCCTCCACCTTCACGTCGTTCGCCGCGCCTATGGCGATCAGCACGCGCAACGGGCCGCGCGTCAGCGGCGATGACCAGCTCCAGTCCGGCTTGAACGCTCTGGAAATATGGTTTGCCCGGGCGATGGACTCGCACTGCTCGCCGTCGGCGAGCGGCCGGCGCCACATCATGATTTCCCAGGGAATACGCTGCATGGCCCGATCGGCGATGTCGAGCAGAATCGTGGTCTGTCGCTTGATGAGAAACGGCTCGATCCTGCCCCGGATCGCCGCGGGCAGCCGTTCATAGAGCTGCAATCCCTCTTTCGGCAAACCGCTGGGCGAAACCCCGGTATCCGGAAGCACCTTTTCGAGGCGCGCCACCTCGGTTTCCGGCAGCGTCATCACGCAAGGGATACCGTGCTCCAGCGTGTGCACCTGTCCTTGCGCGTCGCGGTGCATCAGACAAACGTGATAGCTGCCAGCGTCCTCCAGCGCGCGTATCTGCAATACGAAGGTATCGCTCATGACAGTGTTTCCGAGAACTCGATATTGCCGTGCTCGTCGATGTATTCGACGCCGATCCGAGGTCCGTCGAAATTCAGCACAGCGAAGCCGAACAACGCGAAACGGTCGAGCCCGCTCCGGAAGAATCCGTTTCCTACGTGACGCACGCCGTCGGGAGTGGATGCCGCCGCCGGGCGCGCATAGACCGGCACCCCGCCGTGCCCCACGAGGCGGCCGAACGGCAGGCGCGGGCGCGGGTCGTAGACCGCGAAGCGATGCTCATGCCCCCAGAACCACGCCGTCACCTCGTTGCGCTCGTAGAGTCGCTGCAGAGCGGTGTACTCGCTCTCGAAAGCGCTGAAGGGCTGATGATGGGTCAACAGGATGAGCTTCTTGTTCGGCAGCGTCTTCTGTCGATGCTCCACCCACTCGAACTGCTCGCCCGCCAGCGTGCCATCCTCGAACGCGGAATCCAGCCCGAGCAACTGCCAATGGTCCGACTCCAGGGAGAAGTAGCTGCTGCCCCGATGCCCGCTGAATCGCGCGTCCTTGAGAAGATGCCCGAAGTAGCCAGCGCCTTGCGAAAACATGTCGTGATTCGCGTTGAGCGACCATGACCCGACGCGGCCCTCGTTGCCTGGCCGCACGGGCCAGAACTGCAGGAAGTGATCGTCGTACTCCTCCGGCCAACCCGAGTAGTAGACGTCGCCCAGATGAATGACGTGCTGATCGCGCTGGGGCTCGCTTTCCAGCATCGTCGCGATCCGGCTTGCGATCTTGCGCGCCCGGCTGACTCCGCTGCCCCAGTCGCCCACCAGAAATACCCGCGCGTTCGCAGCGATCGTGCGAGGCGGCGCGGCATCCGGCGGAAAAGGCCGCTTGCCGCCGAACGAACTGAATACCTTCGCGCCGACGCAAGCCAGCCATCGGATGTCGGTTTGTCCCATGCGTTCGAAGAGACCCTCGCCGGCCGTGCCGAGCCCGTTCTCACCGAGACTGACATCGCTGATCGGATGATCCGCTTCGCTCGCATTCTGGACGCCGCTCTGGTCGACCAGGCGATGGGTGATGCAATACCGCTGAAAGAGCGATTGCATCAACGAAGCCGCGCCGTCGCGGGGAAGGTAGCATGCGTCGGCATTCGAATGGGCCGCGACGGACGCCGCCGTGTTCTGCACCTGCGCGTCGAGGTTGAGCAAGTCCTGCAGACTGACGCTCTCGTGCTCCAGTTGCGCGCGCAACTGAGCGTCGCGCCGCGCCGTTTCGCAGAATGAGCCGAGTTGCCGGGAGAAGTAATCGCAGGCCTGAGCCATGTACTGTCGCTGCAGGATCTCGAGAATCATTCGACGCCTCCTGGAAGCAATCAGATTCCGCTTGCCGTGACCTGGTCCGTGCCGGACCCATCGCCGCGCGATGCGTGACCGGGCCGCACGCCGGCTCGCCTCGCATGGCAGCGAGACGTTTCTAATAATATTCTGTAATTCTTATTTGTCATCCCTGTCATTCGGTTTCTGTTGGCCTGACCACCGGACGGTCCCGCCGGAACATGTCGTCGGGGACGTGCGAGCGCGGCGCACCGGATCGAACGGCGAACGGCGCTTTCCTGCGAAGAATCAACCGGTCGTTCGGCGCGGACTCCATCGGTCCGCGAGCGGCGGCGCCCGCACCATGCCAGCCGGCTCATCACGGAACGAGACTTCTGATGTAGTTCATCGCCGCATGGTCGGCGAGATCCCGGATCATGACATTGCCGATCTTCCATGCATACGCGCGCAGATAAGCGATGCGCGCCGCCTCGCGGTCGGCTTGCACGAACGCCGGATCGGGTGAAGGATCGAGCGTGCCGTCGGCGTCGATGAAGGTCATGGAACCCGCATGGACGTATCCGCCCAGTTCGGGGGGCAATTCGGTGACGAGGTCACAGCAATCGACCAATCGCGTGATGGCGACCCCGGCCAGGGTCGCGACGAAATCCGCATTCCCGACGCGCGGCGACCCGATCGTAACGAGCTCGTTCGGTCGGCACACGCTCGCGGCCAACGTCGCGATCGCGGCGCCGAGACTATGACCCGTCAGCACGAGCCGCCTTCGCCCGTTCTTCGTCGCTTCCAGCCATTGCGTCACGCCGGGAAGAACACTTCTCGTCGCGGTCGCGAAGCCATCGTGAACACGCCCGGCGCTCTCGTTCCAGGGTGTAAGGCTGGCCTTCAGATCGACAGCGATATCCGTCAGTTTCCCAGGCTCCGTGCCGCGAAACGATACGATCGCCAGCCCGTCGTCTGCGCGGAGCGCGCCGAAACCCTGAGTGTCGGTGTCCGGGTTACCGAACAGCACGGGCTCGCCGAAACGCACCCTGGCGAGCGCCTGCGTGAGCCGGTCGAACTGAGGCCCGGCGTCTTCGGCGTGGACATAGGCGAGTCGTGCGAATTCCGCGGCAATCGCCGGAATCTTGTACTCCACACGATCGTCGAAGATCGTTTCATCGTCTTGGGGCGAGTACAGCGCGTCACGTCTCGCATCGTAGGCAATGGTGGGCATGCGCATCTCCCGCTTCGTCACGCCGTGCCGGCGCTCAGGAAGCGCGGCTTCGGAACGCTTCAGGATAGACGGCGCTCAGACGATACGGAACAAGAACCGGCGCGGTTGTGTGGCATAGCAGACGGAGGTTCCCGATCGATTCGGATGGCTTATCGCAACGCAGCACCCACGTCGCGGCTTCCCCGGCGCACGACGCAATTCCTGCAATTCTGTAATCTGCGCGGCTATGCGAATGTATTCGCGGCCTATCTAATTTGTTTATCGCCTTCGATGGCAGACGCTCGTGCGCCCGGGCTGCCGATCGCACGCTCAAAGGCAGCAGGGAAGCGCGATTCGGCGATGCCGTCGCACGCGTGCCGCCACTGAAACTGGAAACCAGGCGCATCGCATCTGGTTAACCCGATGCTTTTCGTGACTATGCGTCGCGTCCTAACCTGCTTCTCCGACGCCACCTACTTGCGCATCCGGAGACGCGAACATGGGAACCAACACGCACGTCAGCACCGAATCATTCACAAGCGGGACGACGCCCGCGTCGAAGGCCTCGCTGCAGGCGACGCTGCGCGCCGGCATCGCGGGCGGCCTTGCGGGCGCGTTGATCATCTGGGTTTACGAGGCCTTGATATGGGTCGGCGCGCAACATCTGATGCCGCTCGCGGGCATCCCGCGCAACGCGACGGGCCTCGTGTTCGGCAAGGCGTTTCAGGAGTCGATCGGCATCTGGGCATACGTCATCGGCACCGGCATTCACTTCGTGTTCGCGATCGCATGGGGCGTGCTCTTCGCGATGATCTGGCCGCACTTCCGCCGGCGCGGCTACGAAGCGACCTTCGTCGCGCTCTTTTACGCAATCGTCGCGTGGATCGTGATGCACGCCGCCATCATGATCGCGTCGAACAATCATCCGGACTATTTCGATCCCGTGGTCATCATCGGCGGATTCATGTCGCATTTCTGCTTCACGGTGCCGCTCGCGCTGATCGTCAAGCGCATGCTCGCCGAACGCTGAATCCTCACGCCGCCAGCGCCGCCATCGCGGCGGCGCGATCGGGAAGAATGCGGAACAGCGAATCGAAGCCGATAACCTGAAACACCTCGTGAACCTGCGGCAAGAGGCCCGTCAGCACCAGTTCATGCCCCGTGCTGCGCGCGATCTTCGCCGCCTTCAACAGCACACGCAGCCCGGCCGAACTGACGTATTGCACTTCGCTCATGTCGAGCAGCACGCGCGGGCTCACCTGCACGCGTTCGGGCAAAACGTCTTCGAGCTGGCGGGACGTCGTGCTGTCGATGCGTCCCTCCACGGCGATCACCAGCACCTCGCCTTCGCGGATTTCGTTGATATTCATTTCTTCCTCGATAGATCTTCGAACGCGCTCACGCGCCCGGCTTCGCGACGACGCGCTTGTAAAAGTTCAAACAGTTGAAACGGTCGCGGCGTTCGTAGGCCACGCCATCCATCATCTTGCGCACGAGATAAACGCCCAGCCCGCCGACCGCGCGATCATCGAGTTCGCTCGTCACATCGGGCTCAGGCAACTGGAGCGGATCGAACGCCACGCCGTCATCGATGACTTCGGCACGCACTTCGTCCGCGCCGATCGTCACGCGGACGCGGATCGGATCGTGCGCGGAGCCATAGGCCGCGATGTTCGAGATGACTTCGTCGAAAGCCATCGCGAAGCTCTGGAACACTGCGGGCGGCATGCCGCGCGCGTCGAAAAGCGCCTGCAAACGATTCACCAGCTCGTCGATGTCCGGCGCTTTCGCATCCAGTTGCGTGTCGAGGTTGTCGGTCACGTTCATGCTGTCGTCGACGCTGACGCGCCGTAGTGAATCGCGAGGCAGGTGATGTCGTCGGACTGGGGCGCGCCATCGGCGAACTGATTGACGCTGTCGAAAATGCGCTTCAGCAGCACTTCGACATCGGCGAGCGTCGATCCGGCCAGGTGCCGCGCGAGACGCAATTCACCGTATTCCTCGTCGGCGGGATTGAACGCCTCGGTGACGCCATCGGTATAGAGCAGCAGCGTCGAGCCCGCTTCGAGACGCGTGCGCCCCTCCTTGAACGGCGTGCCTTCCATGACGCCGAGCGCCATGCCGCCCGTGCCCGGCAATTGCGACACCTCGCCGTCCGGGCCGATCAGATAAGGCGGATTGTGGCCGCCATTCGCGTATTCGAGCTCGCCCGTGGCCGTGTCGAGTATGCCGTAGAACAAGGTGACGAACATGGTCGCTTCATTGTCCTGCGCGAGCAGATCGTTGGCGAGCGCGAGACACGCGCCCGGGCTCGCGGCGCTCGGCGCGATCGCGCGCAGCAAGGTGCGCGCCACCGCCATGAACAATGCGGCCGGCACGCCTTTGCCCGACACGTCGGCGATCACCATGCCGATCTTCTGGTCGGAGAGCCAGAAGTAATCGTAGAAGTCGCCGCCGACTTCACGCGCCGGAATCATGCGCGCGAACATCTGCAAGTCCGGGCGCGACGGAAAGCGCGTCGGCACGATCGACTGCTGCATGCGGCGCGCGACGTCGAGTTCCTGCTGGATCGACACGAGCTTCGTGTGCGCGTTGAACACGTTCTGAATGGTGAGGAACCACGGACGCCAGGCCTGCGGAATATCCGGAATCGATTTGACCGAGCCGCGGTCTTCGTCCTGGATATAGCGCACCAGCTTTTGCGCGGGCACGATGGCGTCGCGATACGTCATCCGGCTCGCGATCAAGAGGATCAGCGTCAGCGCCACGACCAGCAGGAGCATGCTCGGCACGCCGGTTCCCACCGCCATGCGCACCATGTTCCAGCGCGGCAGCAGTAGCACGACGCGAAACGGCGCATGCGGAATGCCGATCGCTTCGACGTAGTAATCGTCGTGCAGCGTGAGGCGGCCGTCGGCGTCCTTCAGCACCGCGCTCAGGTCAGGGCGCAGCGCTTGCGGAAAGGCATCGGCCGCCGTCAGCACTTCATGCGTGCCTTCGCGCACCAGCGTCGGATGCGCGAGCAACTGGTCATGATCGTTCACGATGAACACCGTGCCCAGTCCTTCCGGCCAGCTTCGCACGAACTGATTGAGCCAGCCGAGCGTGAGGTCGAGCGACACCGCGCCGCGAAACTGCTCGCCGTCGTACACGCCCGCCGATGCGGTCACCATGACGCCTTTGCCGGCTTCATCGACGTAAGCCGGGGTCCAGATGATCTCGTGCTTCGAATCGGCGGAGGGCTGCACGCCGGTGAAGAAATCCTTCTGCTTCAGCGAGTCCGCATAAAAGAAATCGCTCGATGCAACCCACGGATAAATGTTGATGAAGCGCCGCTCGGACGTGTAATAGACCCACGTTGCGCCCGGCAAATTGGCGATGATCGTTTTGAACGTGCTGTTCAGGCTGAGCGCCATCTCCAGCTCGCGATCGAGCGCCGGCGTGCGCGGTCCGACGAGCCCCGTCAGATTGCCTGCGTCCGCGGTCGTATAGGGCGGCGGCAGCGCGTCGAGCTGAATGCTGTCGGGCTGCTTGCCGGGACGCAGCGCGTCGAGCAACGGCGTGTCCGTCGTGCCTTGCGGATGCAGGCGAAACCACGTCTGCCCCTGGATGCGCAGCGAGTTGACGGCGTCGGTGCTGCTTCGCACGAGCGCGTCGAGGGCGATCGCCTGCTCGTTCATGCGCTGGCTCACGCTCGAGGTTTGCGCGTCGAGCGTCAGCCGGTAGCGCAAGAAGACGATCGCGCACGCGACGATGAGCACGCCGACGAACGCGATGCGCATGACGCGGTTGTAGCGGGCGAACAAGGCCGCCGTCAGATCAGACATACTTCGTTTCGCTCAATGAAGGTTCATTCACGTTCGACCATCCGCTCAGGCTGCAACGCCCGTCACGCCCGCGCCGACGAAGCCGAGATGATCCAGGCGCTTTTGCAGCACGCCTGCGCTCGTCAATTGAAGGATTTCGGAGAAGACCATGCGCGTCATCGATTTCGGATCGGCGATGCGCGCGCCCTGCTCCGCCGCCAGCACGCCGATCACCTCGCGATAGTCCTCGATGCCCGCGACCATGATGTCGAACCAGCTCAGCCACGCGGCCGAGATCGTCGGGTCCTGCTGAAGCGTCTTGCAAAGCCGTCCGATGCGCGTCGCCTGATCGAGCAGGATCACGTCGATCTCGTGCTCGTTCGCGCCGAGCCGTTCACGCAAGCCGAGGTCCCAGCGAATGCTGATCTCGGGAAGAAAGATGTAGCGCAGCCCCTGCACGATGCCGATCCGGCTCTGCGCCGAAGGAATCATCGTGAAGCCGTCGATGGCCCAGCCTTCGCCCGGAAACTCGACGATCTGGCGCACCAGCTCGACCGTGTCCGCGATGCGTCTCGGCTCGCGGAACATCACGGTGAGACCGGGGCGCGCGTTATCGGTCCATTCGCCGGGCGGCAGCACGCGGCCGACGAACGCATCGGTTTGCGCGGCGGCATCGGCGAGCGAGAACACGGCCGCGGCGAGCGCCGCCGCATCGAAGCCGATCGCCGCCTTCACTTCGAGACCGACCGACAACTCCTGACTCGATCCATAACGCCCGAGCACGGGACGCAAGACGACATCGCGCACGCGATCGTCCTCGTTGAGCAACGCGACGAGCGGATGCACGAACGCCTTGAAGCGCGCACCGACCGGATACACGCGCGATGCCGGCATCGTCGTCGCGCCATGACCGCGCAGGCGCGCGAGCCCGCCGGCCGAAGCCTGCTGCGTCAAGCCAACGAAGTAATGGTCCACAGCGTCGGCCATCGCCGTTCCTTGTTTTTGCTTTAAACCGGGTTGAATACGTCGGAGAGTGTATCGATGGCCGGCGCGGTCAAAAGCCCGAAGAGAGCGCCAAAGAGGCGACTATTCGTGGCTTTGCCGCGCGGTTACAGCAGGCTTTCCCGAAGGCGCACCTGTCTCGTGCACGACGAGGCAGGCATGACGCGAAGCAATGCATCGACCTGTTGCGCTAGGCGTAAACCCTCTCGCGATCATCGGGGATTCAACCCGTCAGCAAAAGCGAAGAACATTGACGGCGTCTCGATGCCCTCGAATACTGCGCTCTGCAGTGTGCTGCCTGTCGCAGAGGAACGTGACCATAGATCAGGAGAATCGATCGCGCCGGTCTTCATCAAACCATCCCGATACAAGGAACGTGCAATGAAGAATGCCTTGTCCGTAAGCTTCGTCATGAAGACTGCCGTTGCAGTCTCCGCCGTCACGATCGCGTTGAGCGCCCATGCCGCCGACCCGATCAAGATCACACTGGCCAACTGGGCTGATACTCAGGCGGTCGTCTATACCGCGAAGTACGTTCTCGAAACGAAGCTGCAGCAGCCCGTTACGCTGGTCAACGCGGACATCGGCATCGAGTTCCAGGGCATCGCTCGCGGCGACGTGGATCTGATGCTGGGCGCATGGCTTCCGGTCACGCACGCAAGCTACTACGCCCGCTACAAGAACGACATGGAGGATCTCGGCGTCATCTACTCGGGCGCGAAGATCGGCTGGGCGGTTCCGGACTACGTGCCGGAGAACGAAGTGTCGTCGATCGCCGATCTGAACAAGCCCGATGTCAAGACCAAGCTGAACAGCACGATTCAAGGCATCGAGCCGGGCGCCGGCGAGATGGTCGCCTCGGAGAAGGCGCTGAAGGAATATGACCTCGCCGGATACAACCTGATCCGGGCGAGCGAGGCCGGCATGCTGACAGCGGTTGCGCGCGCCTATCAGTCGAAGAGCTGGATCGTCGCGACGGTGTGGAGCCCGCACTGGCTCTGGCAGAAGTACAAGATGCGATATCTGAAAGATCCCAAGGGCGTCCTGGGCGGCGACGAGCAGATTCATGGCTTCGCCTCGAAGCAGTTCGCGGCGAAATATCCTCGCGCGAACGTGTTTGTCCGGCACTTCAAGCTGACGCTCGCCGATGTCGAATCGATCGAACTCGACGGCAACGCGACGAACGACTGGAATGCCGCGGCGAAGAAATTCGTCGACAGCCATCCCGAGAAAGTGCAGGCCTGGCTTCAGCAATAGACGCCGGACCGCCCCGGCAGGCAGGCCGTTTCGTATCTGCGAAACGGCCTGATTACCTAGGTAATCGACACGTATGGACCTAAGTAATTTGAGCACTTACGCTCCTTTCAATCCGGACCGAAACCGACATGTGAAAGGGGTACAGGACCATGCCAGATCAAGCAGCCCGAGAGGTGGATACCAGGACGCTCCGACGTGTCATCGCGGCGGCGTCCATTGGAAACTTCGTCGAATGGTTCGATTTCGCCGCCTACGGATTTCTCGCGACCATCCTGACGCGCGAGTTCTTTCCTAGCGGCGATCCTACCGTCGGTCTTCTGAAGACCTTCGCGGTCTTCGCGGTTGCCTTTGCATTTCGTCCGCTCGGCGGCCTCTTTTTCGGGGTCATCGGAGACCGGATCGGTCGCAAGCGCACGCTCGCTTTCACCATCCTGATGATGGCGGGCGCCACGACCCTGATCGGCTTGCTGCCGACCTACGCGAGCATCGGCTATTGGGCGCCGCTCTTCCTCACGATCATCCGTTGCGTGCAGGGGTTCTCCGCCGGCGGCGAATATGCAGGCGCCTGCGCCTATGTGATGGAGCATGCGCCGCGCCGTCGCCGCGCGTTCTTCGGCAGCTTCGTGCCGGTCTCGACCTTCTCGTCGTTCGCCTGCGCCGCCGTGGTCGCCTATGCGCTCGAATCGTCGCTGTCGCCCGCGGCGATGGTCGAATGGGGCTGGCGCGTGCCGTTTCTGATCGCGGCTCCCGTCGGTCTCATCGGCGTGTATCTGCGCGTGAATCTGCACGAAACCCCTGCGTTCCAGGCGCTCGAAGGCAAGCATGAAGTCGCGCATGCACCGCTCATGGAAACCCTGCATTCGCAGTCCTGGAACATCCTGAAGCTCGGCGCCTTCGTCTCGGTGACGGCGCTGTCCTTCTACACGTTCACGACGTATTTCGCGACCTATATGCAGGTCGCCGGGCATCTGTCTCGCGCGACCTCGCTGCTCGTGACCGTGCTCGCGCTCTTCTTCGCCGCGGCGCTGTGCCCGCTCGCCGGGTTCTTCTCGGACCGGGTCGGCCGCCGCAGGACGATCGCGACGACAGGCGTCTTCATCATCGTCTCGGTGTATCCGGCCTTCGCGCTCGGCGGATCGGGCGACCTGTCCCGGTCCTTGCTCGGCGTCGCGCTGCTCGCGGTGGGCGCGGTGCTGTCGGGCGTCGTCACGGCTCCGCTGCTGTCGGAAGTGTTCGCCACCAAGACGCGATACACCGCCTCCGCGATCACGTACAACCTCGCATACACCATCTTCGGCGGCACCGCGCCGCTCGTCGCGACCTGGCTGATCTCCGAGACCGGAACGAATCTGTCGCCGGCGTATTACCTGATCGCAGTGTCGATCTTCGCGATGATCGGCGGCCTCTCGCTGCGCGAAACGTCGAAGACCGCGCTGGAGGAAGCGGGCTCTTCGATCAAAGGCGCGAGCGATCGTCCGGCCGTCGAACGCGCGATCAAGAGAACCATCTGAACACGCGCCTCCTCACCACGATACCGAGCGGATACAAGCAATGAGCAGCCTCCACGATTCGAGCATCATCATCGACGGACTGAACATATCGAAGTTCGAGCGCTCCGTGTTCGAAGACATGAGAAAGGGCGGCGTCACCGCCGTGAACTGCACGGTGTCGGTG
>NZ_CAJMZL010000043.1:0-55355 GCF_905220305.1 Caballeronia sp. J97
CGCGAGCGGCGTCAACGCCGGTTCCGTGTCGCGCTTCATGAGACCCTTTCGCCGTTTCAGCGAATGGACGACGGATGATGCGCGAGCGCGGTCACCTGCATCGTCATGTACGGAAACAAGGGCAGGCCCGAGAGGATGGTGTGCAGCTCGTCGTGCGAGTCGACATCGAAGACGCTGTAGTTCGCATACTCGCCGACGACGCGATGCAACTGCTGCCATTTGCCTTGGCGTTGCAGCGCTTGCGAGTATTCCTTCTCGCGGGCCTTGATTTCATCGGCCTGGGCGGCGGGCATGTCGTGCGGCAGATGGACGTCCATTCTTACGAGATAAAGCATGGTTTCCTCGATCGGGTGTTGAGTGTGGGCAATCAGGCGCGCTTGTCGCGACGATAGAACGCAAGCTTGTCTTCGTCGATCTGGAGACCGAGGCCCGGACCTTCCGGCATATGCAGATCGAAGTCGCGGTATTGCGGGCGGGCCGTGACGATGTCGTCCTTCAGCAGGAGCGGCCCGAACAGCTCCGTGCCCCACGCGAGTTGCGGCAGCGCGCTGAATCCGTGCGCCGATGCAATCGAGCCGATGCTGCCTTCGAGCATCGTGCCCCCGTACAGGGAAACACCCGCCGCATCGGCGATGGCGGCCGTGCGCATCATGCCGTAGATGCCGCCGGACTTCGCGATCTTCAGCGCGAAGACATCGGCGCATGCGTGGCGCACGAGTTCGAGCGCGTCTTCCGGGCCGGTCACCGCTTCGTCGGCCATGATGGGCACGATGAATCGCGACGCGAGCCGCGCGAGCGCGCCGCGCTGCTCGCGCGGCGTCGGCTGCTCGATGAGATCGATGCCCGCTGCCTGCAGCGCATCGATGCCGAGCGCCGCATCGGTCTCGCTCCATGCCTGGTTCACATCGACGGTCACCCTGGCGCGATCGCCGAGCGCGGCCTTGATCTTCGACACATGCGCGACGTCGTCGCGTACGCTGCGCCGGCCGATCTTCAGCTTGAACGTGTTGTGACGGCGCTCGGCGAGCAGCATTTCGGCTTCTTCGATATCGCGCTGGGTATCGCCGCTCGCGAGCGTCCAGAGCACCGGCAGCGTCTTGCGCACGGCGCCGCCGAGCAATTCCGACACCGGCACGTCGAGGCGCTTGCCCTGCGCATCGAGCAGCGCCGTTTCGAGCGCGCACTTCGCGAAGCGGTTGCCGCGCGCGACCTTGTTCAGCCTGAGCATCGCGGCGTTGATGTTGGCCGCGTCCTGCCCGATGAGCGCGGGCGCAAGGTAAGTATCGATGGTCAGCTTGATGCCTTCGGGGCTTTCATCGCCGTAAGACAAGCCGCCGATCGTCGTGGCTTCGCCAATGCCCTCGATGCCGTCGCTCGTGCGCAGACGGACGATGACGAGGGTTTGCTGCTGCATCGTCGCCATCGCGAGCTGATGCGCGCGGATGGTCGGGAGATCGACCAGGATCGCTTCGACGGAGGTGATTTGGGCGTTCATACCTGAAATGTCGGAATGGATGGGTTGTTGAGATATTGCGTGCCCATTAGCCGCCTGTCCAACACCGTTAGCGTCTAGTGTCATACCCGCCAGGTATGGCTTGTTCAGCGACCGCGATCCGTGCGCGGCGTATAGGCGATCTTTTCTTCCTCGTACAGCCGGTAGATCAGCTCGAGCATTTCCTTGATGTCGCGCGATTCGTCGAGCGCGCGCATGCTCATGATGATCGGCGAAACGAGCGTCGGATCGTCCAGTTCCTTGTAGCTCACGTCGTCGCGCTTCAGGCCGTAGACGCTGCTCGGCACGACGGAAATGCCTTCGCCCGCCGCGACGAGACCCAGCGCGATCTGCAGTTCGCGCACCTCATAGATCTTGCGTGGCGCGAGCGCGCGATCCTGAAACGCCGACAGCACCTGATCGGCATAGCTCGGGCGCGGCGCCTTAGGGAAGATGATCAGCGTCTCGTTGATGAGATCGCGCAGCGAGAGAACCGGCTTCGCGAGCGAAAGCGGATGCCCGATCGGCAACGCGACGATCAGTTGCTCTTCGCGCAGGATCACGCGGCGGATGTTGGCATCCTCATGACGAATGCGCCCGAAGCCGACATCGATGCGGCCGTCCTTGAGCGCGCGGATCTGGTCCATCGTCGACATTTCGTGCAGACTCAGCTCGACCGTCGCGTTTTCGTCGCGAAAGCGCCGGATGATCTTCGGCAACATGCCGTACAAGGTCGAGCCGACGAATCCCACCGACAGACTGCGCTCGATATTCCCCACGCGCCGCGTCATCGATTCGAGCTCGGCGGTCTGCGCGAGTAACTGCACCGCATGCGAATAAAAGAACTTGCCGGTCTCGGTGAGCTTGAGCGGACGTGAGTTGCGTTCGAAAAGCTGCACGCCGAGCGTTTCTTCGAGCTGCTGTATCTGCCGGCTCAGTGGCGGTTGCGCGATATGCAGCCGCTCGGCCGCGCGCGTGAAGTTTCGTTCTTCCGCCACCGCCACGAAGTAGCGCAGGTGTCGCAGCTCCATTCAATACCTCCTGGATATGGCCCGATACTAAATCAGTGTTGGACTGGGCTTGTTTGCGTCCATTATCCTGCCTTCACGCTCTGTTTCAACACCCGACTATACCTTCCGAGCATATCTACACCGGTGCTGAAGCAAGGGTTAACCCCACCAGAAAATTGCGAGATTCAGGAGCAGACATGAGCATCAAAGTGTTCGATACGAAGGAAGTGCAGGACCTGCTGAAGGCCGCTGCCAACCTCGGAAGTCAGGACGGCAGTGCTCGCGCCAAGGAGATTACGCATCGCCTGTTGAGCGACTTGTTCAAGGCGATCGACGACCTCGACATGACGCCCGATGAAATCTGGGCCGGCGTCACTTACTTCAACAAGCTCGGTCAGGACGGCGAAGCCGCGCTGCTCGCCGCGGGCCTCGGACTGGAAAAGTATCTCGACATCCGCATGGATGCCGAAGACCGCGAGGCGGATATCCACGGCGGCACGCCGCGCACCATCGAAGGCCCGTTGTATGTGGCGGGTGCGCCGGTGCGCGACGGCGTGTCGAAGATCGACCTCGACGCCGATGACGCCGCCGGTCCGCTCGTCATTCGCGGCACGGTCACCGGCCCCGACGGCAAGCCCGTCGCGAATGCGGTGGTCGAATGCTGGCACGCCAACTCGAAGGGCTTCTACTCGCACTTCGATCCGACGGGCGCGCAAAGCGACTTCAATCTGCGCGGCGCGGTGAAGACGGGCGCCGACGGCACGTACGAATTCCGCACGCTGATGCCCGTGGGTTACGGCTGCCCGCCGCAGGGCGCGACGCAGCAACTGCTGAACGCGCTCGCGCGTCATGGCAACCGCCCGGCGCACGTGCACTTCTTCGCGACCAGCGACAAGCATCGCAAGCTGACCACGCAGATCAACATCGAAGGCGATCCGCTGATCTGGGATGACTTCGCCTACGCGACCCGCGAAGAACTGGTTCCGCATGTCGTCGAAAAAACGGGTGGCAAGGCGCTCGGCTTGAAGACCGACGCGTACCGGGAAATCGAGTTCGACATCCGCCTGACTCCGCTCGTGGAAGGCAAGGACAACCAGATCGTCCATCGACCGCGCGCTTCCCTCACGGCGTAATCACGCACTGGCGGCGGCAAGCCTGCCGTCGCCCGAATCACCGCACGACTCATTCGACACCGATGCATGCGCTCCGTCGCCGGAACGCGCATAGGGAGAACTCATATGTCCGCCATCACCGACAAAGCCACGCAGCTCGACGAACTGCTGCAAAACGCCGTCCAGGACGACAAGGAGAGCGGCGTCTTCCGCTGCCGCCGCGACATCTTCACGAACGCCGATCTGTTCGATCTCGAGATGAAGCACATCTTCGAGAGCAACTGGGTGTATCTCGCGCACGAAAGCCAGATCCCGAACAACAACGATTACTACACGACGTGGATCGGCCGCCAGCCCATCGTCATCACGCGTGACAAGACCGGCGAGCTGCACGCGGTCATCAACGCATGTGCCCACAAGGGCGCGATGCTGTGCCGCCGCAAGCATGGCAACAAGGGCAGCTTCACGTGCCCGTTCCATGGCTGGACGTTCTCCAACACCGGCAAGCTGCTCAAGGTGAAGGACGAGAAGACCACCGAGTATCCGATTCAATTCAATACGCACGGCTCGCACGATCTGCGCCGCGTGCCGCGCTTTCAGAACTATCGCGGCTTCCTGTTCGGCAGCCTCAATGCCGATTCGATGCCGCTCGAAGACTATCTCGGCGAGACGAAGATCATCATCGATCAGATCGTCGATCAGGCGCCCGACGGGCTCGAAGTGCTGCGCGGCAATTCGTCGTACATCTACGACGGCAACTGGAAGATGCAGATGGAGAACGGCTGCGACGGCTATCACGTCAGCACCGTCCACTGGAACTACGCCGCGACGATGGGCCGCCGCAAGGTCGAAGGCACCAAGGCCGTCGATGCGAACAGCTGGAGCAAGTCGGTCGCGGGCGTGTATGGCTTCGATCATGGCCACATCCTGTTGTGGACCAAGACGATGAATCCGGAAGTGCGGCCCGTGTATCAGCATCGTGAAGAGATCAAGGCGCGCGTCGGTGAAGTGCAGGCTGATTACATCGTGAATCAGACGCGCAATCTGTGCCTCTATCCGAACGTGTTCCTGATGGATCAGTTCAGCACGCAGATTCGCGTGGTGCGTCCGCTCGGCGTCGACAAGACCGAGGTCAGCATTTTCTGCTTCGCGCCGAAGGGCGAAAGCGCGGAGGATCGCGCGACGCGCATCCGTCAGTACGAAGACTTCTTCAACGTGTCCGGCATGGGCACGAGCGACGACCTGGAAGAATTCCGCGCGTGCCAGTCGGGTTATGCGGGCATCACGGCGATGTGGAACGACCTGTCGCGCGGCGCGCCGCTGTGGGTTCACGGCCCCGACGAAAACGCGAAGAACATGGGCATCGAGCCGCTCATCTCGGGCGAGCGCAGCGAAGACGAAGGTCTCTTCGTCGTCCAGCACGAATACTGGGTGAACGTGATGCGCGATGCGCTGAAGAAGGAACAAGGAGAGGCACGGTCATGAGCTTCGATTACCTGAAAATCTGCGCGACGCTGTATCGCGAAGCGCGCCTGCTCGATGATCGTCAGTGGGACGAGTGGCTCGGTTGCTATGCGGAAGACGTCACGTACTGGATGCCCGCATGGGATGACGACGATCAGATCACCGACGATCACGAAAGCCAGATCTCGCTGATGTACTACCCGGATCGCGGCGGCCTCGAAGATCGCGTGTTCCGCATCAAGACCGAGCGCAGCGGCGCTTCGATGCCCGAGCCGCGCACGAGCCACAACGTGACCAACGTGGAAGTGCTGGCCGAGCGCGAGAACGAAGTCGACGTGCGCTACAACTTCGACACGCTCAATCATCGCTACAAGATCACCGACCATTTCTTCGGCACGATCTTCGTGACGCTGAGAAAGGTCGACGACATTCTGGTGATTTCGCACAAGAAGATTGTGCTGAAGAACGACTATATCCGTCAGGTGCTCGACGTCTATCACGTCTGACGCCCACGGTGACGAGACAGGAAGTAGGAGGCAACATGTCCAGCTACAACATTGCACTGAATTTTGAAGACGGCGTGACGCGTTTCGTCGAATGCAAGGCCGGCGAGAAGGTTCTCGACGCCGCCTTTCGCGCCAAGATCAATCTGCCGATGGATTGCTCCGACGGCGTGTGCGGCACCTGCAAGTGCCGCGCCGAAAGCGGCAACTACGATCTCGGCGACGACTACATAGAAGACGCGCTCTCCGACGACGAGAAGGAAAGCGGTCTCGTGCTCACCTGCCAGATGGTGCCGTCGAGCGATTGCGTGATCGCGGTTCCGGCATCGTCCACGGCGTGCAAGACCGCGCAAAGCAAGTTCGCCGCGACGGTCACGAAGATCGAGCCGCACAACGATGCAGCCGTCGTGCTCGAACTGGACGTGGATGCCGCCACGCCCGCGCCGGTGTTCCTGCCGGGCCAGTACGTGAATATCGATGTGCCGGGCAGCGGTCAGCATCGTTCGTATTCGTTCTCGTCGGCGCCCGGTGCGACGAAGATCAGCTTCCTCATCAAAAAGATTCCCGGTGGCGTGATGAGCACATGGCTCGAATCCGCGCAGACGGGCAACACGGTGGAGCTGACCGGGCCGCTCGGCAGCTTCTATCTGCGCGCGGTGGAGCGTCCGTTGCTGATGCTCGCGGGCGGCACGGGCCTCGCGCCGTTCCTGTCGATGCTCGAAGTGCTCGCGCGCACGAACTCGCGGCAGAAGATTCACCTGATCTATGGCGTGACGCGCGATCTCGATCTCGTGCAGGTCGAAGCCATCGAAGCCTTCACGGCGAAGCTGCCGAACTTCACGTTCAGCACCGTCGTCGCCGATGCGGATTCGAACCATCCGCGCAAGGGCTGGGTGACGCAGCATATGCCGGCCGAATCGCTGAATGACGGCGATGTCGATGTCTATCTCTGCGGCCCGCCGCCGATGGTCGATGCGGTGCGCAAGCACTTCGACGACAACGGCGTGAAGCCCAACAGCTTCCACTACGAGAAGTTCACTCCCAACGCCGCGCCGGTGACCGCATGAGCACACAACGATTTGCCGGCAAGGTGATGATCGTCACCGGCGCGGCGCAGGGCATCGGGCGCGGCGTGGCGTTGCGCGCGGCCGCCGAGGGAGCGAAAGTGCTGTTCGTCGATCGCGCGGACTTCGTCGCCGATGTAGCGAGGGAAGCGCAGGGTGCGCAGACGGCAGGCTTCGTCGCGGATCTGGAGACTTACGAGGGCGCGGCAGCGGCGATGGCTTTCGCCGCGCGCACGTTCGGCGGCATCGATATTCTCGTCAACGGCGTCGGCGGCGCGATCCGCATGCGTCCATATGCGGAGTTCGAGCCCGCGCAGATCGACGCCGAGATTCGCCGTTCGCTGATGCCCACGCTGTACGCGTGCCATGCGGTGTTGCCGCATATGCTCGAACGCGGTCGCGGGACCATCGTGAACGTGTCGTCGAACGCGACGCGCGGCATTCGGCGGGTGCCGTACTCGGCCGCGAAGGGCGGCGTCAACGCGATGACCCAGGCACTGGCGATGGAATACGGCGAGCGCAACATCCGCGTGGTCGCCGCCGCGCCGGGTGGAACCGAAGCGCCCCCGCGACGCGTGCCGCGCAATGCGGGCGGCGATAGCGAACAGGAAAAGATCTGGATGGGCGAAGCGGTGAAGCAGGTCACCGAATCGACCTTCCTCAAGCGCTACGGCACGCTCGACGAACAGATCGCGCCGATCCTGTTCCTCGCATCGGATGAAGCGAGCTATATCACCGGCGCGGTATTGCCGGTCGCCGGCGGCGACAACGGTTGATTTCGCGGGAGACGCATTTTATGAGTGATCGCAAAGCTATCGTTCCCGCCGGAATGGAGGCGGTGTACGAGAAGATTCGTTATGCGCCCGCCGTCAAGGCCGGCAATACGATATACGTGTCCGGGCAGATCGGCCGCGATGCCGCGATGCAACTGGTCGAAGGGCGCGAAGCGCAGATCGTGCAGGCCTTCGAGAACCTGAAGCTCGTGCTGGAAGCGGCGGGCGCTTCATTGAGCGATGTCGTCGACGTGACGACGTTTCACACCGACATGCGCGATCTGCCGTTGTTCATGCAGGTGCGCGACCGCTATCTCAACACGCATCCGCTGCCGGCCTGGACCGCGGTGGGCGCGCATATGCTCGGCGGTGCGGCCGGCTATATCGTCGAAATCAAGGCAGTGGCCGTATTGACGGCAAGCCCGTCGTAATACGCAAGTACGTCAACGCAGTTCCGTCAACGCAAAAAAAACTCATCGACACGTCCCGGCCTCGCTGCGTTTCCGACGCAGCAAGGAGAACGCGCGCGTTCATCGAGCCGTCGAATCGATCGAAGAAGAAATACGCGGATTCAAAGCAAGTCCTACATCAATGGAGACATCATGCGGCAAATAGACGTGCAAAAGCTATGCGACGATGCCCGGATCGGCAAATTCCATTTGCTGCTTCTTTTCTGGTGCGCGCTCATCATCATTTTCGATGGATACGATCTCGCCGTCGTCGGAATCGCGCTTCCGTCGATCATGAGCGACATGGGCGTTCAGCCGACGAGCGCCGGATTCATGGTCAGCTCCGCCTTGCTCGGCATGATGCTCGGCGCCGTAGGTCTCGGAACGATTGCCGACCGGATCGGCCGCGTGCGCGCGATCGTCATTTGTCTGCTGCTGTTCAGCGTGTTCACGGCGGCAGCGGGGCTTACGCGAGATCCCGTGATCTTCGGCATTGCGCGCTTCCTGGCGGGACTGGGCATCGGCGGCGTGATGCCGAATGTCGTGGCGCAAATGACCGAGTATTCGCCGCGCAAGGTCCGCAGCACCATGGTGACGGTGATGTTCAGCGGATATTCCGTCGGCGGCATGATCGCGGCGCTCGTCGGCAAAGCGATGATCGAGCGCTATGGCTGGCAATCCGTGTTCATCGCCGCGGGCTTGCCGGCGCTGCTCGCGCCCGTCATCCTGAAGTACATGCCCGAATCGCTGGCGTTCCTGGTTCGCAACAAGCGCTCGGAGAGCCTTAAAGCGATTCTTCCGCGCGTCGATTCCGGGTACGTGCCGCAACCGGCCGATAGCTTTTCCCTGTCCGACCGTGAAGCCGCGCCCGGCTCGCCGATCGCGAGACTCTTCGCGGAAGGACGCGGCCTGAGCACCGTCATGCTGTGGATCGCCTTCTTCATGTGCCTGTTCATGGTCTACGCGCTGAGTTCATGGCTGACGAAACTCATGGCGGGCGCCGGACATAGCCTCGGCTCGGCGCTCACGTTCGTGCTCGTGCTGAACTTCGGCGCGATGATCGGCGCGATTGGCGGAGGCTGGCTCGCCGACCGCTTCAACATCAAGTACGTTTTGATCGCGATGTATGCGCTCGCGGCCGTATCCATCGGCCTCCTCGGCGTGAAGGTTCCGCTCGGCGTGCTGTTCTTCCTGGTCGGCCTGGCCGGCGCGTCGACGATCGGCACGCAGATCGTGACCTACGCGTTCGCCGGACAGTTCTATCCGATCGCCATTCGATCGACGGGCATCGGCTGGGCGTCGGGCATCGGGCGCAGCGGGGCGATTCTCGCGCCTATCGTCATCGGCTTCCTCGTGAGCCAGGCCCTGCCGCTTCAGCAGAACTTCATCGCCATTGCCATTCCCGGCGTGATCGCGATGCTCGCGGTCTGCCTGATCGATGCGCGCCGTTCCAAAACGGATGCCATCGCCGTGGCCGCCGCCGATCCGGCCTGATGGCGCACGCGCCCCGCGTTCATTCGTTCGCGGATTCCGGTCGCCGTGGCTTTTGCGACTCGGACGGGGCGCCGCGTTGCGTCGGCGCCCTCGTGCATGCGTCGGGCGGCGTGACATAAGGCACGTCGTCGCAGCAGCACGCATAGACCGGAAAACCGTATGCGTTCGTGCGGATGATGGTCGTCGGCCCGTGCAGCGGGCACACCGCGTTCATGGCGTCTCCCGGATTGGTTGATCGGTTGTTTCCATCGTACTCGGTGTGCCGGGGCCGTATCAATGCGACATCAGCACAGGCACGGTCATCGATTCGAGAAACGTGCGCGTCGCGCCGCCGAGCACGAGTTCGCGCAAGCGCGTGTGGCCGTAGCCGCCCATCACGACGAGATCCGCGCCGAGATCGGACGCGCGCGACAGCAGCATGTCGCCGGCCGAGGCTTGGGCGTCGCTCACGCTCGACACCATCTCGACTTCCACGCCATGCCGCGCGATGCAAGCGGCGATATCGGCGCTCGCGATGCGTGGGCCCGCGTCGTCCGCTTTCGTATCGACCGTGACGATGCTCGCGCGCCCGGCCGCCTTCAGCAACGGCAACGCGTCGTGAACGGCGCGCGCCGCTTCGCGCCCGCCGTCCCACGCGATCATCGGAACCTGCCCCACCGTGGCGAAGAAGCCGGTGTAGGGCATCAGCAGCACCGGGCGTCCGGCGGACATGATCAGATGCTCGCGAAAGCTCTCGCCGATATACGACTCGGGATCGCCGGGATCGTCCTGGCCCGCGACCACGAGATCGGCGCAGCGCGCATGATGCGGCACCGCGCGATCCGCCGGCTCGCCCGGCGCGAGCCATTCGCCCGATACGCCCGCGCGCGTCAGTTCCGCGTGAAAGAGCCGTTCCAGCGCGCCCGCGCGCTCGCGGCGCATGGCCGCCTGCACCTCGTAGTAGCCGGCGCTGCCCGCCATCACGTTGAAGGCGCGCGCGTTCGGTTCGAAGACCGCATAGAGGCCGATCAGATACGCGTCGAATCGCTTCGCGAGCTGCAACGCGGTCTCCAGACGGGGATGGGCGCGCACGCTCGTATCGAGGTGCACGAGGATCGTCTTGTAGCTCATCGAATGACTCCTCGAGTCCGCTGAGAATGGATGCGCTCCGAGTCTAAGGAGATCCCGCCGCGATCCGCTTGACTCAAGTCAACGGAACCCGGCCTCGCGGGCATTCGCGCATGGGCTTGACTCAGGTCAACGGACGCCGCGAGCGTCGCGATAGAGTGGGGCGTTCATCCAGATCGCGCGCCATGCGTGCGCTCAGACAGTCCAAAGGGAGCGGCCGGAGCGGGAAGCCGTGCAGGCCGGAAACACGATGTACCGAAATATCATGGTTGCGTTCGATGGCAGCGAGTGCTCGCAACGCGCGCTCGACGAAGCGATCCGCATCGGCGCGCGCGCCAAGGTGTACATCGTCTACGTGGTCGACGGGGCCGCGCTTTCGTCGTACCCGTCGCAGCATCGCGTGAGCGTTCGCGAGGAGGCCGGCCACGCGCTGGACGTCGCGTACGCGCGCGTGATCGATGCGGGCATCGAGTGCGAAACGGAACTCGCCGAAACGCGCAACGTGACCGATACGGTCGCGAAATGCTTGCAACGACGTGTCGTGCATATGCCCGCGGATCTCGTCGTCATGGGCACGCACGGGCGGTCCGGATTGCAGAGGCTCGCGCTCGGCAGCGTTGCGGAAGCTTTCATCAGACGTTCGACATGCCCGGTGCTGCTCGCGCGTGCGAAGAGCGCCGTGAACGACATGTGAAGTCCGGCCCATCGGCATCGGCCTGAGAAGGAGAACAATCGCATGGGCCTCGGAATGCAGATTGCCTACCTCGGTTTCGCCGGATCGAGCGCGATCGAGCGCGAAGCGGGCGTCGAGCTCGTGCGGCTCGCGGGCGTCGCGAGCGATATCGTCGATTGCAGGCTCACGATCAAGGCGTGGCTCGACGGCGCGGGACAACCCGTCTTCGACGCGCAGCTCGTCCTGCTCACGCGCGATTTCGAGCAGGTCACGGTGCCGCGCAATACGGACCGCGATCCGAGCGTGGCGATGCGCGACACCTTCGACGAGGCCGTGCGGCTGCTGGCTCAGCGAAGCCTGCCCGATCCACTTTGATCCAGATCAATACGCGGGATAAAACGTTGACCAAGACTTAAGGGATATGTGCTTCGCGTCGAACCACCCCGATCAACGCTCCACGAGGTATCGGCATGATCATCACGTTTCCGAGTCAGGCGCCTGTCTATCAGGGCGATGTTCCGTCGCTCACGTTCGCCGCCTTCGCCGACGGCGAGCGCATCGCATGCACCATTTCGGCTGAAGCGCTGGAGGATCACTTCGGCGCCGCGTCATGGCGGGAGGAAGACCTGCAGCAGGCTTTCGAGAGCCATCGCTCGTCGATCGAAGGCGCCGCCGAGCAGGTGCTGAGCCGGGTCGGCGGCACGTCGGTGATGCTGCGCAGCGGCTTCTTCCGCTTCCGCGAGGCGCGCGCTCAGAGTTCGTCGAGCCGCGCCTGATCGAGATTCCGGACTTTCCGGTCGCGCGCGGCGATCACGGCCGGCCCTCTGCGGCCGGGCTGTCGGTCGCGCTGATCCACCGCGAAAACAGGTCGGCGCTGTCGCCCTCGAATCTTCTCGAACATGCGCGCCTCGCAGGTGTTGAGCTCAGCCGTCTTTGGCGGACGGGTTCAACGGAAGGTCCACGAGAATGCGAAAGCCCTCGCCGTGCGCGCTGTGAAACTCGATGACGCCGCCCAGCTGACGCACGCGCTCGCCCATGCCGAGCAGGCCGAAGGTGCCGGTGGCGCGCGGACGCGTGACATCGGCGCCGCAGCCGTCGTCTTCGATCGTCAGCTTGCAGCGCGACTGCGCGCAGACGATCCCGATGCGCACTTCGCCGGCTTGCGCGTGGCGCACGATGTTCGTGAGCGCTTCCTGCACCAGCCGGAAGACCGAAGTGGACGCGGCCGTATCGAATCCCTCTTCCTCGCCTTCGATATCCAGATCGATCGTCAGATCGTAGCGGCGGCGAAAATCGCAGACTAGCCAGTCGATCGCGGCGAACAACCCGAGGTCGTCGAGCACGGGCGGGCGCAGGCCCGCGGCGATGCGCCGCAGCGAGCCGATGATCGTATCGATCTGCGTGAGCGCCTGCTGTACGAAGCGCGCGTCCTGCGCGCTGGGCGTGAGTGCCGACAACTGCATCTTCAGCGCGGCGAACTGCTGGCCGAGATCGTCGTGCAATTCGCGGGCGATCGACGCGCGCTCGTTTTCCAGCGCGCTCTGCACATGCGCGGACAATTCGCGCGCATGCTGCAGTTCCGCGAGCCGCACCCGGTCGGTCACATCGCGCGTGACCTTCGCGAAGCCGATCAGATCGCCCTTTGCGTCGCGCAGCGCGGTGATGACGACGTTCGCCCAGAAGCGGCTCGAATCCTTACGAATGCGCCAGCCTTCGTCTTCCACGCGCCCGGCCCGTGTGGCGATCGCGAGTTCGTTCTGCGGCTTGCCCGCGGCGATGTCGTCGGGCGGATAGAAGACGGAAAAATGACGCCCGATGATCTCTCGCGCTTCATAGCCCTTGATCCGGTGCGCGCCGTTGTTCCATGTGGCGACGCGGCCGTGCGTGTCCAGCAGAAAGATCGCGTAGTCTTCGACCGCTTCCACCAGCAAACGGAAAGACGCGTCGGTTTGGAGCGCGGCGCGTTCGTCGTCGGGTTCGGTGGCGTGAGTCATCGTTGCAGTGGGCGAGCGCGCATGCAACGTCGGGCGCTGCGGCGCTATTGCGGCGTCATCTGGAAAGGCGGCAGCGGCAATTCGTCACCGTCGATGAAAGCGGTCGCGCAGCGCACCGCGAAACCGAGCGCGCCGTCCTTGCTCGCGAACGCGCCGAGATTGCCGAGCGAGGTCGAATGGCCGTCCTCTTCGAGAATCGAAGCGGTTGCGACGAACGCGTTGCCTACACGGTTGGCGAACGGCTGAAAAGCCGCTCCCCGATGATAGATGATCATGGATTTGACCTGTCGAAGGGATCGGAGGCGCGAGCGGCACGCATGCCGCGGCGCGCCCGGGATTCAGCGTGCTAGCGAATGCGCGCGCCACCGAAATGGCGCGGGTCCTGCGCAGACTGTCGATGGTCGATTTCGGCCATGCCATAAGCGAACGCATAGCGCAGCGCACCGCTGCCGCTGGCGAATTCGCCGAGCATTCCGGTCGAGCGGCGCGTGCCGCCCGGATCACGAATGACGAGCATCGCCGTGTATCGGTCGTCGTCGAATACGGCGCTCGCGCTTAGTACGTGCCCTTTGTAGATCATGTCGCTGGGTAGGTTCATCGCGCTCTCAGGTTCTATGTTTTCTCGGTGCGGCAATCTTGTGGATTACCTACATTCCGTAAGCGATAAGCCTAACCGTTCAATTTTTGTCGTCTTACGCGATTTAAGATTTTTTACTTTTCTTAGCCGGTTGCTTAAGTCAGATGAATCGGGCGCGGCTCAGGTCGCCGACTTACGCAGCGCTTGCACGAATTTCGATATCGATCTCGCCGCGAGCACGAACATCGCGCCGGAGAGGCCGGCATCGGATCGGGTCAACAGATCGGTTGCATAGAACGCCGCGAGCGCGACGAGCGGATGGCATATCACCTGAGCGGTCAAGCGTTTCATCAGCGTCTCACCTCGATAACCTTCGGAACCGGGCAAGACCTTCACTGAGAAATATCGCTATGACACCGGGCCCTGTCCTGAGCCGTCACTGTGCCTTTCGTTTCGGTTGCAGTCCTGCTCGCGAGTCGACGCTTCCTGCCCGATCGTCCGTGTTTTTCCGAAGATAAAGTAAGCGCCTGGAGGGTAATTTCGACGCGTTCCGATCTTCAGGCGGTAAGAGACGCGTGCTCGATGACATTCGTCGTACGCATACACACGGTCAACCGACCATTCCGCCGAAGCCTAGCCGCCGCCCGACGTTCTGTTCCCGTTTTAAGCCACCGCAGACAATAATCGCAAGGCACCGGGGCCGGCCCCTCCTGAAACGGAGATCCACAGATGAAAGGGCATTTATCGGTTGGCGTGATCGCAGTCGCTGTCGCAGCAATCGTCGGTGGATGCAGCGGAGGAAGCTCCGGTTCCGATCCGGCCGCGACGTCGGGCGGCGCATCGTCGGCATCCGGCCCTGCTGCGGCGTCCAGCCCTTCGTCGGCGGCGTCGTCCGCAAGCGGTGCAAGTGCGCCATCGGGAGCGAGCGCGTCGTCCGGTTCGAGCGCTCCCGCGACGACCAGGCCGTCCGCTTCGAATCCGATGGACGTCACCACGTATCACAACGACATCGGCCGCACCGCGCAGCAACTCGCGGAAACCACGCTCACGCTCGACAACGTCAATGCGTCGACGTTCGGCAAGCTCGGCTTCTATACCGTCGATGGCGCCGTCGATGCCCAGCCGCTGTTTCTCGCGGACGTGCCGATCGCGGGCGGCACGCATAACGTGCTGTATGTCGCGACCGAGAACGCGAGCGTCTATGCCTTCGATGCCGACACCGGCGCCGGGCTCTGGCGCGTCTCGACCCTCGGCGCGGGCGAAGTCCCGAGCGACGATCACGGCTGCGACCAGACCACGCCGACCATCGGCGTTACGGCGACGCCGGTCATCGATCGCTCGCGCGGGACGAACGGCGTGATGTATGTCGTCGGCATGTCGAAGGACAGCGGCGGCGCCTATCACCAGCGCCTTCACGCGATCGACATCGCGACGGGCGCCGAGCTGTTCGGCGGTCCTTCGGAAATCACCGGCTCGTACCCCGGCACCGGATCGGGCAGCGTGAACGGCGTCGTGCCGTTCACGCCCGGCCAGTACATCGAGCGCGCATCGCTGTTGCTGCTGAACGGCGTGGTCTATACGGCATGGAGCTCGCATTGCGACGCGCTGCCTTACACCGGCTGGCTGATCGGCTATAGCGCGGATACGCTGAAGCAGACGGGCATCGTCAACGTCACGCCGAACGGCGAGATGGGCGGCATCTGGATGGGCGGCGCGGGCCTCGCGTCGGATGGCGCGTCGATCTATTTCCTCGACGGCAACGGCACCTTCGACGCGACCATCAACGCGCAGGAGATGCCCATCAAGAACGACTTCGGCAACGGCTTTCTCAAGGTGACGCCGAGTTCCACGCTGGCGCTTCAGGTGTCCGATTACTTCGAGCCGTCGAACACCGTGGTGGAATCGAGCCAGGATCTGGACCTCGGCTCGGGCGGCGTGCTGGTCTTGCCCGATGTCACCGATATCGACGGCAACGTGCAGCATCTCGCGATAGGCGGCGGCAAGACGCGCGTGCTCTACGTCGTGAACCGCGACTCAATGGGCAAGTTCGATTCGAACGCCGATCACATCTATCAGCCGCTCTATTCGACGATCACCGGCCCGATGTTCACCGCGCCCGCGTTCTACAACAACACGATCTATGTCGGCCCGGCGGGCGATCACCTCAAGGCGCTGCCGGTCGTGAACGCAGTGGTGGCGACGGCCGCGTCGAGCCAGACGACGAGCCCGGCGGGCAACTGGAATTTTCCGGGCCTGGCGCCGGTCATTTCCGCGAACGGCGATACGAACGGCATCGTATGGGGCGTGGAGAACACCACGCCCACTGCCGTGCTGCATGCCTATGACGCGAGCAACCTCGCCATCGAGCTCTACAACAGCAATCAGGCGGGCACGCGCGATCAGTTCGGCAACAACAAGTTCATCTCGCCGACGATCGCGAACGGCAAGGTCTACGTGGGCACGAAGACGGGCGTCATGGTGTTCGGCCTGCTCGGCGATTGATGCCGCGCGCGCGGGCCGAACGACGCGCCGGGAGTTCAGGCGTTCGACATCACGCCGCGCTTGTCTTCGGCGCGTTGCTCGTTGCCGTGACGCAGGCGCGTGCTGCACACGGCCGCGATCAGGAGCGCGACCGCGAGACACACGAGCCCGTTCATCGCGCGGCCGGTGGTCTGCTCGATGATGCCCATCACCGTCGGTCCGACGAAGCCGCCCAGCAGACCGCACGAGTTGACGAGGCCGAGGCCGCCCGCGAGCGCGCTGCCCGACAGACGCGATTGCGGGAACGTGAAGATGATCGACTGCACGACGAAGAACATCAGCGCCGACAGGCATACGCCGAGCAGGCCGATCACCGGCGACGCCCATGCCGCGATCAGCATGCCCGACGCCATGATGACGAGCCCGGCGATCAGGATGCGGCGGCTCTTCGACGAATCGCTCGCGAAACGCGGCAGCGTGGCCGCGCCGATCGCGGCGGCGACCCACGGCGTCGCGGTGAGCAGACCGATCGTCAGCGGCGAGAAATGCCCCGATTTGCCGATGATGCCCGGCAGGAAGAAGATCACCGTGTAGATCGTCAGTTGATGGCAGAAGTAGACGAGAATCGCGAGCCACACCTGACGATCGCCGATGACGCTGCGCAATGCGCCCGCGCCGTGGCCGCCGCCTTGCGCATCCTGTTCGGCGGCGAGACGGCGCTCCAGCGCGAGCGCTTCATCGCGCGACAGCCACGGCGCGCTCGTCGGCCGGTCCGGCAGCATCTTCCACACGACGAAGGCGAGCAGGATCGCGGGCAGGCCCTCGATCACGAAGAGCCATTGCCAGCCGTGAAAGCCGAGCCGGCCGTCGAGTTCGAGCAGCGCGCCGCCGAGCGGACCGCCGACGATGTTCGCCAGGCACACGCCGAGCAGAAAGTAGCCGGTGGCGCGGGCGCGTTCCTCACGGCCGAACCAGTATGTGAGGTAGAGCATCACGCCGGGAAAGAGACCGGCTTCGGCCGCGCCGAGCAACAGACGCATCACGTAGAACGACGTCTCGCCGGAGACGAAGGCCATCGCGACGGACAGCGCGCCCCACGTCACCATGATGCGCGTGATCCAGAAGCGCGCGCCGACCTTGTGCATGATCAGGTTGCTCGGAATCTCGAAGGCCGCGTAGGTCAGGAAGAACAGACCCGCGCCGAGTCCGTACGCGGCGGCGGAGATGCCGAGATCGATGCTCATCGAATGCTTAGCGAGCGCGATATTCGTGCGGTCGAGGAAGCTGATCACATAGACGATCACCAGCAAGGGCATCAGCTTGCGCAGCAGCAGGCTGTTGAGCGATGCGCGCTGCGCGACGCTCGTCGTGTCGGGCTTGGACAAGGTATGTCTCCGTAGGCGTTGTATTTCTAATGGGGTGAAGGGTGCTCGCGCGCCGCATGCACGGCGCGCATCGAACGGTCAGAAGTTCACGTTGTCGCCGCCCTTGAGCGACAACATCCGGCGCGCTTCGGCGGGCGTCGCGATCTCGAGCGACAAGCCTTCGATCACTTGCCGGATCTTGCGAACCTGCGCCGCGCTCGATTCGGCGAGCTGACCCGGCCCGATCCACAGCGAGTCTTCGAGTCCCACGCGCACATTCGATCCCTGCGCGAGCCCGATCGAGCCGAGCGGAATCTGGTTGCGGCCCGCGCCGAGGATCGACCAGACGTAGTCGTCGCCGAAGAGACGATCCGCGGTGCGCTTCATGTGAGCCAGATCTTCGGGATGCGCGCCGATGCCGCCCAGCAGGCCGAACACGCTCTGCACGAAGAACGGTCCCTTGACGAGCCCGCGATCGACGAAGTGCGCGAGGTTATACAGATGCGAAATGTCGTAGCACTCGAACTCGAAGCGCGTGCCGTTGGCCGAGCACGAAGTCAGGATGTACTCGATATCCGCGAAGGTGTTCTTGAACACGAGATCGCGGCTTTTTTCCAGATGCTGGCGTTCCCAGTCGTGCTTCAGATCGGTGAAGCGCTCGAGCATCGGATAGAGACCGAAGTTCATCGAGCCCATGTTCAGCGACGCCACTTCCGGCTGAAAGTGATGCGCGGGCTTCAGACGTTCGGCGACGGTCATGTGCGGGCTTCCGCCCGTCGTCAGATTGATGACCGCGTCCGTTTCCGACTTGATGCGCGGCAAAAAACGCTGGAATACGGCGGGGTCCTGCGTGGGGCGTCCGTCTTCGGGATCGCGCGCGTGCAGATGCAGGATCGCCGCGCCTTCCTTCGCCGCCGCCAGCGCGGCATCGGCGATCTGGTCGGGCGTGACCGGCAGATACGGCGACATCGACGGTGTATGGATCGCGCCCGTCGGCGCGCACGTGATGATGACCTTGCGTTTCGTTGCCATGTTCCTTTCCTTGCTCAAAGCGTTTCGACGTTGCCGCAGACGGAGAGCGCCTGCCCTGAAATCGCGCTGCCGGCGGGCGAGCTGAGATACAGCACGCTCGCGGCGATTTCCTCTTGCGTGACCATTCGGCGAAGCGAAATCTTCGCGAGATATTGCTTCTCCATTTCTTCGTAGCTGATGTCGAGCTGCTTCGCGCGCGCGGCGATCACGCCTTCCATGCGCGGTCCCTTGACGATGCCCGGCTGCACAGCGTTCACGCGGATGTTGTCGGGGCCGAGCTCGATCGCGAGACTCTTCGCGAGACCGACGACGGCCCACTTCGTCGCGGAATACGGCGTGCGAAAGCCGTAGCCGAGCCGTCCCGCCACCGACGACATGAACACGATCACGCCGCCGTCGGTCGCCTCGCGCAGCATCGGCACCGCTTCGCGGGAGAAGTAGTACTGGCTGTTCAGATTCACGTCGATGGTCTTTTCCCAATCGGCGGAATCGATCGCGTCGATGCCGCCCGTCGGTCCCGCGATGCCCGCGTTGTTGATCAGCACATCGAGTCCGCCGAGCTCGCGCTTCACGTCTTCGAAGACGCGCTTCACGTCGGCCTGGCTCGCGACGTCCGCACGCGTGCCGGTGATCGACGGCGAAACGGTCGATACCGCGTCGATCGCTTTCGGGTCGACATCGCAGACATGCACGCGCGCGCCTGTCGACACGAACGCCTTCGCGATGGCAAGCCCGATGCCCGATGCGCCGCCCGTGATCAGCACGCGCAGGCCCGCACGCGGGGTGAGCAGTTTCATGAAATCCATCGTTAGACTCCTTTCTGGTTATGTTTTGCGGGACGTGCGAGGTCCTCGCTAAAGCGATTAGTCATACTGATAATCCTGTCGAAGGCGCGTGCCGCGCGCCTTGGCTGCTCAGCGCTGCGCCTGACGCAGCGTGCGCGTTTCCTGCGAGCGCAGATTCGCTTCGAGATCGCGCGCCGCGTCGCGAATGTCCTTCGCGATGCCTTCGCGCGCGGCCGCGCCGTCGTGCTTCCACAGCGCGTCGATGATTTGCCGGTGCGCCTGCATCGACACGCGCATGTGCGCCACGTCGGGCGCGACCATGTTCAGGAACGGGCCGATGCGCATCCACATGTTCTGGATCGTCGCGAGCGTCATCTCGCTTGCGCCGTGCCGGTAGATGCACGTGTGGAACGCGAAGTTGCAGCGCAGATAAGCGCGCGCATCGTCGGCTTCGACGTGGGCATCCATTTCGTCGAAAATGCGCTGCACGGCGGCGACGTCGTCGTCGGTCATTCGCGCGGCCGCGCGTTCGACGACACAACCTTCGAGCGCGATGCGCACGTCGCGCAGTTCTTCGAGCAAATCGAGCGTCATCGGCGGCACCATGAGACCGCGCGACGGGCCGTCGACGAGCGCGCCTTCCGCGCGCAAACGCGTGAGCGCGGCGCGCACGGGCATGGTCGACAGGCCGACGGCTTCCGCAACGCCGCGCAGACTGAGCGGCTGGCCAGCGGCGAAACTGCCGCTCATGATCGCTTCGCGTAGTTGCTGGTATACCTTCGTCGCCATTGTCTCCGTGGCAATGACTTCGAGTTGCGGAATGGGTTGCGATGCGGGTCGGGGCGCCACGGGCATGTCCTTGCAGATATTTGATGTTTGATATGTGATCACAGTTTGATTTCCGTGGCGATTCAAGTCAATGCAAAACGCCTAGGGGATAACCCGCGCCCGGTCGTTTTGGGCCGAATGCGCGCGACTTCGGCACAATGCTTGCGACAACCCGAACCACGACATTGCGCCATGCGACCCGCCGATCCGGACGTTTCTCCCGCTCTCGAATGCCGCCGCCTCACCAAGAAGTACGGCAGCGGCCGCATCGTGCTCGACGCGCTCGACTTCGCGCTCGGCGCGGGCGAGTTCGTCGCGGTCATGGGCGATTCGGGCGTCGGCAAATCGACGCTGCTCAATCTGATCGCGGGCCTAGATCAAGCCGACAGCGGCGACGTGCTGATCGACGGCGCATCGATTTCCACACTGTCCGACGACGCCGCCACGCGCCTGCGCCGGCAAAAGCTCGGCTTCGTGTTTCAGGCGTTTCACGTTCTGCCGCATCTGACGCTCTATCAGAACGTCGCGGTGCCGCTGCTGCTGAACGGCATGCCGCCCGCGCCGGCGCGCGCGATGCTCGCGGCGGTCGGTCTCGACGGACGCGGCGACGACATGCCGCGCGAGCTTTCCGGCGGCGAATTGCAGCGCGTGGCGATTGCGCGGGCGCTGGTGCATCGGCCGCGCCTGCTTCTCGCCGATGAACCCACCGGCAATCTCGATCCCCAGACCGCGCACGAAGTGCTCGAATTGCTGCGCGCGGAAACGAAGGCGACGCGCGCCGCGACCGTGATGGTCACGCACTCGGAAGCGGCGGCCGCATTCGCGGATCGCGTCGTGATTCTGAGCGACGGCGCCTTGCACGCCGCGACGCTCGCACGATGAGCGATACCGCCACCACGCGCGCAACGTTCGACACGCTCACGCGCTGGCTGCTCGGCGCGCAATGGCGCAGTCATCGCGGACGCGCGCTGGTCGCCGTGCTGACGATCGCGCTCGGCGTCGGGCTCGGCTATGCGGTGCAACTCATCAACGGCGCGGCGTTCACCGAGTTTTCGGCTGCCGCGCGCAGTCTCTCGGGACAAGCGGATCTGCAGGTGCGCGGCGCGCAGCCTTTCATCGACGAGAACCTCTATCCGCGGCTCGCGATGCATCCGGGTGTCGCGGTCGCGAGTCCGGTGCTCGAAGTCGACGCCGCCGTGCCCGGCAAGAATGCGCCGCTCAAGGTGCTCGGCATCGACGTGTTCCGCGCGAAGCGCATCGCGCCGGATCTGACCGGCGTGCCGTCGCCGGAAGCATCGCTCGATGTGCTGGCCGGTGACGCCATTTTTCTGTCGCCCGCGGCGCTGACCTGGCTCGGCGCGCGCGACGGCGGGCCGGTCGAATTGCAGAGCGGCACGGCGCGGGTGTCGCTGCGCGTCGCGGGCGGCATCGCGCGCACGCGAGCCGGGCAGCGTATCGCCGTGATGGACATCGCCGCCGTGCAGAACCGCTTCGGCATGACGGGCAAGCTGTCGCGCATCGATCTGCAGCTCGCGCGCGGCATCGATCGCGATGTCTTTCGACAGACGCTGCAACGCGAACTGGGCGGGCGGCTCGTCGTGACCCGGACGCAGGACATCGAAAGCCGTACGGATCGCCTGTCGCGCGCGTATCGCATCAATATGAACGTGCTCGCGCTCGTCGCGCTCTTCACCGGCGCGTTTCTCGTCTTCTCGACGCAGGCCGCGGGCGTCGTGCGCCGCCGCGCGCAATTCGCGATGTTGCGCGTGCTCGGCATGACGCGCGCGTCGCTCGTGCGGCAGATCATGCTCGAAGGCGCGCTTCTGGGCGTCGCGGGCGGCTTGCTCGGCATCGCGCTCGGCTTCACGGTCGCGGCGCTCGCGCTGCGTTTCTTCGGCAGCGATCTCGGCGGCGGATATTTTCCGGGCGTCGAACCGCGTGTCGCGTTCGAGCCGCTCGCCAGCGCGATTTTTCTCGCGCTGGGCCTGGGCGTCGCGCTCGCGGGCACGCTGGTTCCCGCGCTCGAGGCGGCGCGCGCGCGGCCCGCGCCCGCGTTGAAGGCGGGCAGCGAGGAAGCCGCGCTCACGCCGCTCGGCACGCCGTGGCCCGCGCTCGCGTGCCTCGCGGGCGGCGCGGCGCTGACGCAGGCGCCGCCCGTCTTCGATGCGCCCGTCGCCGGCTATCTGGCCGTGGCGCTGCTGCTCGTCGGCGGCATCGCGTTGATGCCGCGTCTCACCGCGATCGTGTTTCGCGGCGCGATGAAACCGCGCGGCGCCATCGCGACGCTCGCGCTCGCGCGTCTCGCCAATGCGCCCGGGCAGGCGTCGATCGCGATGGGCGGCGTGCTGTCGAGCTTCACGCTGATCGTCGCGATGGCGATCATGGTGACGAGCTTTCGCGTGTCCGTCGAAGACTGGCTCGCGCATCTGCTGTCGGCGGATCTCTATGTGCGGATGGCGTCGAGCGGCGATACGGGCGGCCTGAGCGCCGACCAGCAGAAGCAGATCGCTTCGGCCGACGGCGTCGCGCACGCGGCGTTCACGCGCGCGTCGAAACTGACGCTCGATGCCGCGAAGCCGCCGGTCGCGTTGATCGCGCGTGAATTGAACGCCGCCGATCCCGGCGCGACCCTGCAAATGACTGGCGATGTGCTGGCGCCTTCCGCATGGCGCGAAAACGAGACGCCGGTGTGGGCCTCGGAAGCGATGGCCGACCTGTACGGCTATCGCGTGGGCGAGCGCGTGAGCCTGCCTTTGGGCGGCACGGGCGAGCGCTTCGTCGTCGCGGGCATCTGGCGCGACTACGTGCGGCAGACGGGCGCGCTGCAAATCCGCATCGCCGATTACCGGCGGCTCACCGGCGACGCGACCGCCACCGATATCGCCATCACGCTGCGCGCGGGTTCGAGCGCGAATCAGGTTATCGACGCGATCAGGACGCTGCCCTTCGGCGGCGCGCTCGAGTTCTCGCAGCCCGGCGAGATTCGCGCGCGCACGCTGACCATTTTCGATCGCAGCTTCGCCGTGACGTATCTGCTGGAGGCGGTGGCGATCGTGATCGGTCTGTTCGGCGTCGGCGCGACATTCTCGATGCAGACGCTCGCGCGCTCTCGGGAGTTCGGCATGCTTCGGCACGTCGGCGTGACGCGCGCGCAGATTCTCGCGTTGCTCGCGTCGGAGGCGGGATGGCTCACGGCGCTCGGCATCGCGATGGGCTGTGCGCTCGGCTTCGCGATCAGCCTGATTCTCGTGTTCGTCGTGAATCCGCAGTCGTTTCACTGGAGCATGTCGCTGCATGTGCCGTGGACGATGATCGCGGTGATCGGATGCGTGATGCTGCTGTCATCGTGCGCGACGGCGGTGCTGTCGGGCCGGCGCGCCGTTTCCGTCGATGCGGTGCGCGCCGTGCGGGAGGACTGGTGATGCGCGTCCTGCTGCTCGCGTTGCTGTTTTCGTCGATGACCGCGCTGGCGGGCGGACCGGCGTTCGCGCCCGTCGTGCCGGGACGGGCCATCGACTGGCCGGCGGACAGCGGCGCGCATCCGCCGTATCGCACCGAATGGTGGTACGCGACCGGCTGGCTCGACACGCCGGATCACCAGCCGCTCGGTTTCCAGATCACGTTCTTTCGCTCGAACACGGGCACGAAGCCCGGCGCGAGCGCGTTCGATCCGTCGCAGCTGATCATCGCGCACGCGGCGCTGTCGGATCCCGCGTACGGACGGCTCGTGCATGATCAGAACATCGCGCGGCAGGGCTTCGGGCTGGCTTACGCGAAGGAAGGCAACACCGAGGTCAAGCTCGACGCGTGGCGCATGACGCGCGCGGCGGACGGCAGCTATGCGGTCGTCGCCGATGCGGCCGGCTTCGCGCTCCATCTCGCCTTCACGCCGACGCAGCCGCCGATGATCCAGGGCGAGCAGGGCTATTCGCGCAAGGGTCCGTCGCCGGAACAGGCGAGCTATTACTACAGCGAGCCGCAACTCAAGGTGACGGGCAGCGTGGTGCGGCCATCGGCATCGGGCACGGCGAACGCGAGCGTCGATGTGACAGGCCGCGCGTGGCTCGATCACGAATGGTCGAGCACGCTGCTGTCGTCCGATGCGGCGGGCTGGGACTGGCTCGGCGCGAATCTCGACGACGGCTCCGCGTTGATGGCCTTCAAGGTTCGCGCCCGCGACGGCCGGGCGGTCTGGGCGCACGCCGCGTTGCGCGATCGCGAAGGCCGCGCGCGGCAATTCGGCCCGGGCGACGTCGAATTCACGCCGCAACGCCAGTGGCGCTCGCCGCGCACGAATACGGTCTATCCCGTCGCGATGAACGTGCGCATCGGCGGCATGCAATGGCGGCTCACTCCGTTGATCGACGATCAGGAACTCGATTCGCGCGATTCCACCGGCGCGCTGTACTGGGAAGGCGCGGTGACGCTGAGCGGAGACGGCGCGAAGGGGCGGGGCTATCTGGAATTGACCGGCTACGCCAAGGCGATCGAGCTGGAAAAGCACTGAATTTTCGCGATTGGCATGCAACTACGCTAAAACTTCGTACAAAAGCATTAAAACGGGGTCGGCTTAAGTTTCGGTTAAGATAGCTCTCATAGTCTCGATGCGACCCGCCTACCCGTTTCGCTTTGTTGCATGCACGCGCGCCGCTTTTCATCCATATCCCCGACGATATGCCCGAAATCGCGGCAAATAGAGTGACGTACGCGCCTGAACGCTCGCGGCCCGCGCGCCGCGCCTTCTGATCCCTCGAATGATGCGCCGCACGCGCGCGTCGCTCGTTCCGTCTTTCACCGATGCCGTTTTCTCCCTCTACCGCCTCGCCCGGCAAGGCAGGCAGACTGCTTTTTACATGCGCGATCGGCTCCGTCTGTACCGTCGTGATCTGCAACGCGCTGCATCGTCCGCATGCGCCTTCGGTCGAAAAGGACGACGCGCCCGCTGTTTCGCTCGGGCAACGCGCCGCGCCGGCTGCGCCCGCATCGACGCCCCCGGCCCCTCCGCCCGCGCCGGCGCGCACTACCGAAAGCGCGACCGTCGATCAGACGTTCTCCGACGCCGCGCAAAGTCTCGGCATCGACCAGAGCACGATCGCGACGCTCACCGAAGCGTTCGGAAGCACGATCGACATGCGGCGCGACCTCAAAAAAGGCGACACGCTCAGCGTGATCTACGATCGCCCGCAAGGCGGCGCGAGCGCCCATGACGAGCCTCTCGCCGTGCGTCTGACGACCGGCGCGTCGTCGCACGACGTGTTTCTCTATCGCGATCCGGCGGGCGAAACGCGCTGGTACTCGAAGGACGGCAAGAGCACAAAACCCGGGTTCTCGCGTTATCCGGTCGCGTTCACGCGCGTATCGTCGGACTTCTCGCTGCGCAGGCTCGACCCCGTGACGCATCGCTGGCAAAGTCACGACGGCGTCGATCTCGCCGCGCCGACCGGCACGCCGGTACGTGCGACCGCGCAAGGCACGGTGAGCTTCGTCGGCAGGCAGATAGGCTACGGCAAGGTGATCATGCTGGAGAATCCGCCGCCGTATTCGACGGTGTACGCGCATCTGTCGCGCTTCGCGATGGGCCTCCGCAACGGCGACTCGGTGAGGCGCGGGCAGGTGATCGGCTATGTCGGCAAAACCGGCTGGGCGACGGGACCGCATCTGCACTACGAAGTGCACGTCGACGATGTCGCGATGGACCCGCTCACCGTCGATCTGCCCGGCGACGACCGTTTGCACGGCGAAGAACGCCGACGCTTCGCCAAGGAGGCGGAGAGCCTGAGCGACGCGCTGAGCGGCTGACGATTCAGGCGACGAGCCCGATCGCTTCGCTCGCGCCCGCCGACACCCAGCGGCTCTTGCCCGCGCGCTTGGCTTCGTAGAGCGCGTTGTCGGCATCGCGCAGAACGCCGTCGAGTTCGTCGTGATGATGGTCGAATCGCGCGACGCCGATGCTCGCGCCGATGTCGAGCACCACGCCGGCATCGGTGAGGAACGGCTTCGACAACTCGCGCACGATCACGTCGGCGAGCGCGAGCGGATCGGCCTGCGGCGGCGTGACGATCACGAACTCGTCGCCGCCCAGCCGCGCGACCAGCGATCCTTCGCCCGACAGATGCCGCAGCCGCCGCGCGACCAGCGCGAGCAGCGTGTCGCCGACTTCGTGGCCGTGCGCGTCGTTGACTGCCTTGAATCCGTCGAGATCGAGATAGAGCAACGCCGTGGGCATGCGGTCGCGCGCCTGCGCCGGTGCGCGCGAACGCACCGCCTGGAACAAGCCCGCGCGGTTGAGCAGTCCGGTCAGCTCGTCGTGGCGCGCGCGGCGGTCGTTTTCCTGCTCGGCTTTCATCGTCGAGACGAGCATGCCGTTCAGGCGCCACGCGGCGGCGCTCATCGCGAAGAGATAAAAGGGGATCTGCAGAAGCGTGAGCCAGAGCGTCGGTTCGCCCGCGAGGACCGCGCCGATGCAGCACGGCCCGAGCGACAGAAAGATCATCACGGCGACGAGACGCGGTGCGCCGAAATTGCGGAAGCAGATGCCGCCGACCATCGCGGCCGCCGATAAAAACGAGAGCGTCGCGGCGATCCAGTCGCCCGATAGCACCGAAACCAGCGCGCCGTAGCCGACCGTCGCGCCCCAGAGCGGCGCGAGCAGCACGTAGGTGTCGGTCGGCGTGGATCGACGCTCGCGTGCGCGTCGCCGCGCGACCACGAGCACGACGAGGCGCGCGAGACACACGGCGATTTCGAGTGCGAGCCAGACATGGAACGCGTTGGTGGGATGCCGCCGGTCCAGCACCCACGCGACGGCGACCGTGTTCAGCACGCCGCCGGCGAAGATCGGCAGCGTGCCGAACAGGCTGCCGACGAGGGCGACGCGGATCGCGCGGGGAATGTCGGCTCCCGCGTGCAGCAACCACGTAGCCGCGCGCCCGCGCGGCAGGGTGAACACCTCAGTTTGTTGGTCCATGTCGGATTCCCGCGGCGGTCCGGCAATGGCTGAACCCTGCTCGGGAAGGCCGGACTACACCTCGGATTAACGGTCGACCGGACTGAAACTTTAGCGACGTCGGCGCTTGAGGAAAACGCTCCCTGGCGTGCAATCGGCATATCACTCGCGATTAAAAATATTCATTCGGCGGGTGTTCTTGACATTTTGTCTACCTCTCGGGCTCCCGCTTCCCTAAAGGGAATGCGCCTGAATCGGGCATGAACTTACATCCTGCTAACACAAAAGGACTAAGTTGAGAATGATTCGCGTTTACGTTAGCTTTCCGAGTCCTACGAAAGTGGAGCACGATTTATGGCTTACCTGTCTGTTCAGCCGGCATCGTCGAAACGTCCTTCGACCTCGCCGCCGCCTTCGAATCTGTCTCTCGATGCGTTCTGGCCTCGGCTCGAACCGGTCGCGCGCGCGGATATCGCGCCGGAGTTGCCGGAACGCAAACCCGCCGAGCCGAGCCTGCTCGATCTCGCCATCGCCAACCGGCAGATGCTCGTGAACATGGCGCGCGGCGTCGTCGGTTGCGCGAGCCGCGCAGAGGACGTGGTGCATGACGTCTTCGTTCATCTCATCGATCTGCCGCAACAGGACGTTCGTCAGCCGATGGGCTACATCGCGCGCATGGTGCGCAATGCGTCGATCGACGCGTGCAGGCGGCAAAGCCTCGAAAACGTCTATCGCGCGGACGAGGAGGACGGCTTCGACGTGCCCTCGCAGGAACTCACGCCCGAAGCGCGCGCGCAGGCGCGCGACACGCTGCGCCGCGTCTGCGATGCGCTCGCGCAGTTGCCCGAGCGCAACCGCGCCGCGTTCGAGATGGTGCGGCTGCGCGAGGAGACGCTGCAGAGCGCGGCGCGCGCGCTGAATGTCTCGCAGACGCTCGTGCATTTCATGGTGCGCGATGCCCAGCAGCATTGCGCCGACTGCCTCGACGCGTGCGAGCGCAATGTCGCGTGTCCAGCGTTCGTCGGCGGGCGGGCGCGGCGGCGGTAAAAAAGCGCGCGCGCCAGACGTCTATTCGATGAAGGCCCGCTCCGAATCCGACAGAGACATCACCATGACGCAACAGCAAAACCCCGCAACGGACGATCTCGTCTACACGGTCGTCATCAACGACGAAGAGCAGTACTCGATCTGGCCGACCTTCCGCGACGTACCCGCGGGCTGGCGCGAAGCCGGCATGCGCGGCGCGAAGGCCGATTGCCTCGCGTACATCGAGAACGCCTGGACCGACATGCGTCCCGCGAGCCTGCGCCGGCACATGGACGCGCTCGCGGCACAGGCGAAGTCGCGTCTCAACTGATTCGCGCGTCTTCAGGCAAACGATCGAGCATGAAACAGGGGCTAGAGGACATCGCATGACCGAACTATCCGTGACCGCGCCGGCGCTCGCCGATCTGCGCATCGAGCCGGGCCTGCCGGTCGTCGTGTCGCCGCGCGCGGGCGCCGACATGACGCTCGCCGACGCCGCGCCGCTCCTGCACGCGATCGTCGCCGATTCGCTCGAGCGCGCGGGCGGCGTGCGCTTCACCGGCTTTCGCGTCGAGTCGATCGAGGCGTTCCAGCGCTTCGCCGCGTCGTTCGGCGATCCGCTGATCGGCTACGAATTCGCCTCGACGCCGCGCAGCCAGGTCGAGGGCGCGGTGTACACGTCGACGGAATATCCGCCGCATCGCTCGATTCCGCTGCACAACGAACAGTCGTACACGCGCGAATGGCCGATGCGCATCTGGTTCCACTGCGCGCTCGCGGCGCGCTCGGGCGGCGCGACGCCCATCGCCGACAGCCGCGCGGTGTATCGCGCGCTCGATCCGGCGCTCGTCGAGCGATTCGCGCGGCGCGAACTGCTCTACGTGCGCAACTTCGGGCAAGGGCTCGATCTGCCGTGGCAGAACGCGTTCGGCACCGACGATCCGCGCGAGGTCGAGCGCATCTGCGCGGCGCGCGGCATTGCATGCGCGTGGCGCGACAGCGACGACGGCGAGCTGCTCCTGCGCACGGAGGAGCGTTGTCAGGCGGTCGCGCGCCATCCGCGCACCGGCGATTGCGTCTGGTTCAACCAGGCGAATCTCTTCCATCTTTCGACGCTCGACGAAGACATGCAGGAAGCGCTCGTCGATGCCGTCGGCCTGGAGAACGTGCCGCGCAATGTCTTTTACGGCGACGGCGCGCCGCTCGAAGCCGATGCGCTCGCCGAGATCCGCGCGGTGCTGGACGAGCAGCGCATCGTGTTCCCGTGGCTCACGGGCGATGTGCTGATGCTCGACAACATGTTGACCGCGCATGCGCGCGATCCGTTCGAAGGGCCGCGCCGCGTCGTCGTCGCGATGGCGCAGAGTTGCCGCGAGGCGCGATGACCGTGCCCACGGCGCTGCGTGCGCGCTCCCTGACGGTCGGTTATCGCGACGACGTCGTGCTGGAGAATCTCGATATCGACATCGCCGCGGGGCGCGTCACCGCGTTGTGCGGGCCGAACGGCTGCGGCAAGAGCACGCTCCTGCGCACGCTCGCCGGCTTGCAGCCCGCGCGCGCGGGCGCGGTGGAGGTAAACGGCAAGCCGCTCGCTTCGATGCGCCGCCGCGCGCTCGCCCGCACGCTGACGATGCTCGCGCAGTTCAACCAGATTCCGGCCGGGCTCACGGTGCGCGAACTGGTCGCGTACGGGCGCTACGCGCACGGCGGCTGGCTGCGCGGCTTGTCGACGCTCGGGCGCGCGGACCACGCGGCGATCGATGCGGCGCTGCGCGCCAGCGGCCTCATCGACGACGCCGCGCGCGATGTCGCCGCGCTCTCGGGCGGCGAGCGTCAGCGCGCGTGGATCGCGATGGCGCTCGCGCAGGAAGCGCCCATCGTTCTGCTCGACGAGCCGACGACCTATCTCGACATCCATCATCAACTCGACATCCTGCAAGAGCTGCGGCGGCTCAATCGTGAGCGCGGGCTCACCATCGTCTGGGTGCTGCACGACCTGAACCAGGCGGCGGCGTTCTCCGATGAGATCGTGCTGATGCGCGCGGGGCGCATCGTCGCGCAAGGCTCGCCCGAGGCGATGATCGATCCGCGGCATTTGCAGGAGACCTTCGGCGTGCGCATGTTGCGCGTCACGCATCCGCAGACGGGCGCGCCGATGTGCGTGCCCGCGTACGAAAGTGTCGAGGAAAGGAATATCGCCGCATGACGACGCTCGCAACCCGCCGCCGCTTGCATCGCGCCCATTCCTTCTGGGCGCGCGTGCTCCTCGTCATCGATCTGATCGCGGGACGCGGCAGGACATGACGACGCTCGCCACATCGAAGGCATCGCGACATCGCGTGGCCGCGCCGAGCCGCGTCGGCGCGATCGCGGTCGCGTTGCTCGCGCTGATTCTCGCGCTCGCTGCGCTGCGCCTCTACCCTGAGATGCGCGCGTGGCTCGATGCGCCGCCGGGCACCGATGCCGCGCAACTCGCGCATCTCTTTCTCTTCGATCTGGGCGTGCCGCGCGTGGCGGCGGCGCTCGTCGCGGGCGGCTGTCTCGCGGTCGCGGGCACGCTGTTTCAGGCGTTGACGCGCAATCCGCTCGCCGCGCCCGATCTGCTCGGCATCACCGGCGGCGCGCAACTCGGCCTGCTCGCGGCGATGATCGCGCCGGAGCTCGTCGGCGCGGCGTCGGTGCCTTTGCTGTTCGTCTGCGGACTCGCGGCGGCGGGCTGCGTCGCGGCCGCGGCGGGCGGCTGGCGCGCGACGCCCTTGCGCCTCGTGCTCGCGGGCAGCGTCTGCATGCTGCTCTTTTCCGCGGTCTCGACGCTGTTGCTCGCGTTCTTCGAGCAGACGGTCGTCGGCGCGTCGCTGTGGGCGAGCGGCAGTCTGTATCAGCCTGGCGCGTCGGGACTGATGTCGGCGCTTCGCTGGCTTGTGCTGCCGCTGCTCGCGTTGCCGTTCGTGATGCGTCCGCTCGATCCGCTCGCGCTCGGCGACGATGCCGCCGCGTCCGCCGGCGTGAACGTCGATGCGACGCGCCTCTTCGCGATGACCGTCGCGGTCGGCTTCGCGAGCGTCGCGGTGGCGATTGCCGGTCCGCTGTCGTATGTCGGGCTGATCGCGCCGAACCTGCTGCGACAGATGCGCGGCGCGAAAGCGTCGAAGCTGGCGGCGCTCGTGCCGCTCTCCGCGCTGGCGGGCGGCGCGCTCGTGCTCGCCACCGACAGCGCCGTGCTCGCCCTCGATCTCGATTCGACCTTGTCGACGGGCGTCGCGATCGCCTTCGTCGGCACGCCGCTGATGCTCGCGATGATCCGCAGCGGCGCGGCGTGGTCTGGCGCGCTGCACGCGGGCGAGGCGCGCGCGTCGGCGAATCGGGGCATGCGCGCGGTGCGGACGTTAGCGGCGTTGCCGTGGCCCGCGCTGGCCGCGTTGCTGCTCGCGGCCGGATGCGCGGTGCTCGTGATCGGCGCGTCCGTCGGCACGACGATGCTCGGTCCCGCGCGCTGGATCGACGCGCTCACGCATCGCGACGACGTCGCCCGCATGCTGCTCGAACTGCGCGTGCCGCGATTGCTCTGCGCGCTGCTGGCGGGCGCGTTGCTCGGGGCGAGCGGCGTGCTGATGCAGAGCATCGTGCGCAATCCGCTCGCGGGACCGGAAGTGCTCGGCGTGACGCAGGGCGCGGGACTCGCGACGCTCGCCGCGCTGATGATCTGGCCGCTCGCCGGGCATCTCTTTCTCGCCGCGGCCGCGTTGATCGGCGGCGGCGCGACGCTCGTCGTCACGCTGCTTTTCAACCGGCGGCATCGGTACGCGCCGCTCGCGGTCGCGCTGACGGGCATCGTCATCGGCACGCTGTGCACGACGCTCGCGCAATGGCTCATCACGCAGCAGAGCGTGCAGCCGGCGCGCTTCGTCGTGTGGCTCGTCGGCGGCACGTATGGGCGAAGCTGGGGCGAAGTCGCGACGATCCTGCCGTGGTGCGCGCTCGCGCTGCCGGTGCTGGCGCTGCTCGCGCGCCCGCTCGATCTGCTCGCGCTCGGCGACGAGCAGGCGTCCGCGCTCGGTCTGCCGATCGCGCTCTTGCGTCCGCTCGTGCTGACCGTGGCGACGCTGGCCGCGTGCGCGGCGGTGGCGGCCGTGGGGCCGGTCGGCTTCATCGGCCTGATGGCGCCGCATCTCGCGACGATGCTCGGCGCGCGCCCGCACGGCACGCGGCTCTGGCTCGCCGCGTCGCTGGGCGCGCTGGTGCTGGCCGCCGCCGATCTCGCCGCGCGCACCGTGCTCGCGCCGCGCGAGATTCCGGCGGGCGTGCTGACCGCGTTGATCGGCGCGCCGTACATGCTGGCGCTGCTCGTCATCGAGACGCGGCGCGACCAGGGACGAGGGCGCGCGCGATGACGCTTCATGCGCGCAGCTTCGCCGAATTCGCGCCGCCCGAGCTTGCGCCGTATCTGCAGAACGTGTGGCTCGGCAGGCCGGACGATGACGGCGTGCGAATCCCTTTGACATCGCTCGCCGCTCATCGCGATGCGTTGCTCGCCGCGATGATCGCGCTCTACGGCGGCGACGCCGGTCTGCACGCGCGCGCGCTGCTCTCGCAATGGAGCAAGTACTACTTCGGGCTCGCGGTGCCGGCGGGCGTGGCGGCGGCGCGCCTGCTCGGGCGTGCGCTCGACATGTCGCCCGGGCGCACGTATCTCGTGCTGCAGCAAGGCATGCCCGCCGCCCTTCATTTCGATGCCGATGCATTGCAGGCGTCCGACGCCGATCCCGCGATTCGCTATGCGAGCCTCGTCGCGCATCTCGACAGCGTGATCGGCATGATCGCGGGCATGACGAAGATCGCGCCGCGCGTGTTGTGGAGCAACGCGGGCAACCTGCTCGATTATTTGCTCGCCAATTGCCCGACGATTATGGCCGATGCCGACAGCGACGCGCGATGGCTCTTCCGCTCATCCGATGCGAACCCGCTGCGCACGCCGATACGCGACGCGACGCCGCGTTCGCCGCTCTTGCCCAACCCGTTCCGCGCGCGCCGCGTGTGCTGCGTGCGCTATGAGATTCCAGGAGAGACGCAACTGTGCGCAAGCTGCCCGCTGCTTTTGACGATGCGCGACGAAGAGCTCGCGTTGCAGAACGCCATCCGCTGAAGCGCGCGGTTTCGCTTGCGGCGTGTCTGTGCATCGCGCTGGCGGTCCGTCACGCGCTTGCCGAAGACAGCAACGCATGCGCGCCGCTCGCCGGCAATCCGACGGTCTCGCAGTTCAGCAAGACGATGCCCGCGCATCCTGTGCGCATCGTCGTGCTCGAATTCATGTTCGCGGAGGACGTGGCGGCGCTCGACATGACACCCGTCGGCGTCGTCGATCCGCAGTATTACGACGGCTGGATCGGTTACGACAGCGCGCGCTTCAAGGGCGTGCCGACCGTCGGCACGCGGCAGGAGCCGAGCCTGGAGGCGATCGCATCGACGCGGCCGGATCTGATCATCGGCGTGGGTTATCGGCATGCGCCGATTTTCGCCGCGCTGGACAGGATCGCGCCGACGGTGCTGTTTCAGTTCAGTCCCGATGTCGAAAGCGGCAACGCCGATGGCGCGCGCACGCAGCTCGAATGGACGCGCAGCATCTTTCACACGATCGCGTGCATGACGGGGCGCGAAGCGCAGGCGCGCGCCGCCGATGCGAAGCTCGATGCGGGTCTCGCCCGCGATGCGGCGCGTCTGAAGGCGGCCGGTTTGTCGGGCGCGCGCTTCGCACTTTTGCAGGATCTCGGCTTGCCGGATCGTTACTGGGCCTATACCGGCAACAGCACGGCGGCGGGCGTGGCGCGCGCGCTCGGCGTTCGCCTGTGGCCGGAAAAGCCGACGCGCGAGGGCACGGTGTATCTGACGTCGGCGGACTTCCTGAAGCGGCCCGATGTGGCGGTGCTGTTCGTGACGACGTCGAACACCGATGCGTCCGTCGATGCGACGCTCGCTTCGCCCGTATGGCGCTTCGTGCCGGCGAAGAAGGCGAAGCGCGTGACGCTCGTCGAGCCGAATATCTGGGGATTCGGCGGGCCGATGTCGGCGTTGCGGCTCGGCGACATGATTACGGAGAAGCTGCTGGCGTTGCCCAAGCAGTGACGAAAAACGGGGCGTGGCGCCCCGTTCCTCTTTCACCCCAACGTCCCGTTCGCCTGCGCATCCGCCATCGCGGGCCTCATGCCGCCGCGTGTCTCGTTCACCACCATCCCGTTCTCCAGCTTGAGGACCCGATCCGCGATCGAAAAATAGCGGTCATCGTGGGTCACGACAATCACCGTCTTGCCACGCGCGCGCAACTCAGGCAACAACTGCTCGTAGAACACCGCCTTGAAGGCCGGGTCCTGATCCGCGGCCCATTCGTCGAAGAGATAGAGCGGCCGGTCCTCAAGATACGCGACCACCAGCGCGAGCCGCTTGCGCTGTCCGGTGGAAAGCGAGCGCGTGGAGAAGGCGCCGTCGACGACCTTGACCTTGTGATCCAGCGACAGCTTCGCGACGAGCGCGTTCGCGCGCGCATCGGCGGCGGCGCGCGATGCATCGTTCGGATCGACGATGCCGAGCAGCGCATCGAAGAGATGGAAGTCGTTGAACACCGCCGTGAAGCGCTCGCGATACGCCGCGCGATCCTCCACGCCGACCGCCTTGCCATCGACTTCGATCACGCCCGACTCGGGCTCGTAAAGCCCGGTCAGGACCTTCGCGAGCGTCGTCTTGCCGCTGCCGTTTCCGCCGACGATGAACACGAGCTCGCCCGGCCTGAACGTCAGATCGACGGGACCGATGCGGAACACGCGCTCGTCGCGCTCATGGAAGTACGAGTGCGTGACGTCGCGCATCGTGAGCGTGCGAAAGCCCGCATCGTGCGTCGATGAAGCCGCCGGCGAAGACACGCGCAGACTGCCGAACTCCGCCATCACCTTCTCGATGCGCGCAAGCGAAACGCGCGCCGCGTTCAACGTGGGAATGTTGTTGAGCAGGCCGTCGAGCGGCACGAGCATGAAAAGAAACACGACGACATAGCCCGCGCTCGCGCCCGCATCCGCGCGCACGCCGAGCGACGGCCAGAACGCCGCCGCACCGAGAAACCCATAGAACAGGAAGATGATCCAGCCCACGCCGACCGCATACGCGCTGAACGCACGCCGGCGATGATCGCGCACTTCGCCGATCGCCGCGCCCAGTTGTCCGTCGACGAACTGTTGCGCGCGCGCGCGATGCAGCTTCAGTTCCTTCGCGCCCGCGAACAGCGCGCCGAGATAGCCGAACAGCTTGTCCTGCGATTGCCCCGCCGCTTCGAGCGATGCGATCGCGCGTCTGTCGCCGAGGTGATAGCCGAGCGATCCCGTGACGATGGCGGCGAGCGCGAGCAGGCACACCGGCCACGAGAGCCACGCGAGATAACCGAGGCAGCCGAACACGATCGAACCGTGCATCACGATGTTCGGCAGCGCGAAGAAGAGCATCGACACGTTGGTGGCGTCGTCGGTCAGCACGGACTGCACGGGCGCCGCGCCGATGCGCTCGACATCGCGCAACTCGGCCGCCGCGACGCGACGCGCGACGTGTTCGCGCAGTTGCGCCATCGTGTCCTGCGAGAGACGCGCGAAGAGCACGCCCGAGATCACGCGCGTGAAGAGCGCGATCACCGCGCACGCCGCGAAGCGCCAGGCGAGCGCGACATCGGCGGACGATGGCGTCGATAACGCGCGATCGAGTGTGGCGACGAGCATCACGCTCGCGATGCCGTTCATCACGCATGCGACGAGCGCGACCGCGAATGCGCCGCGTGAGCGCCTGAGCAGCGCGAGGATCAAACGTGCCGCGGGCTTGTGCGTGGCGGAGGAATCTAAAGGCTCGTTGATGGCAGTCATAGGCAAGGCGTCATGAAGTCCGGAAAGCGGCGCTGAACGCGCCTCTACATAGAGACGTTTCAGCGCGGCGAATCTTTAGCGCGCATCGAGCGCACGAAATGCGGTAAAAATTTTTTCGCGCGAATCGTCATCCCGAGTGAAGCCGCATTTCCAGCGGCCCTCCGTTCGTGCCGCAGCTTTTTCCGATGCGGCCAGAACCCGAAGGAATTCATGCCGATGACGAGTTTCCCGACCGCGCTGCATCTTCGTATCAAGGCTCTTGCGCGCCTTCAACCCGACGCGCCCGCGCTCGCATTCAATGCACATGCCGGTGCGCGTCTCACACGCGGCGAACTCGATGTACGTGCGTCGCGGCTCGCCGCGCGTCTGCGCGCATCGGGCGTGGGCGCGGAAGTGCGCGTCGGCGTGCGTGTCGAGCGTTCGTGCGAATTGTTCGTCGCGTTGCTCGCCGTGCTGAAGGCGGGCGGCGTGTTCGTGCCGCTCGATCCGCATCATCCCGCCGCCCGCCTCGACTGGATCGCGAAGGATGCGAGCCTCGCGCACGGCATCGTCGATGCGAGCGCCGACACCGCGATGCGTGCGCGTTTCGCCCGATGCTTCGACGTCCAGCAGGACATCGCCGATGCACCCGCGTTCGATGAAGCCGCGCTCGTGCATCCGCGCGCGGCCGCGTACATGATCTACACGTCGGGATCGACGGGCACGCCCAAGGCCGTCGTCGTCGAGCATGGTCCGCTCGCCGCGCATTGCGATGCGCTCGTGGCCGCGCTCGGCATCGGCGAGGGCGATGGCCTGCTGCACTTCGCGTCGGTCAATTTCGATGCGGCGCACGAATGCTGGCTCGCGCCGCTCGCGGCGGGCGCGCGCGTCGTCATCACCGCGCCGCCGCCGTTCGCGCCCGAAGCCGCTCATGCGCTGATCGAACGCGAAGGCGTGAACGTCGCGGCGTTTCCGCCTGCATATCTGCGCGAGTTCGCGTCCGTGGCCGAACGCAAGGGCGTGCCCCCCTCGTTGCGCGTGCTCGCGTTCGGCGGCGAGGCGCTGTCGCGTGAAGCGTTCGCGCGCGTGCGCCGCGTGTTCCCGGTGCAGCGTCTCATCAACGGATACGGACCGACCGAAGCGGTCATCTCGCCGATGCTGTGGCCGGTCGAGCCGCACGTCACGCCCGAGCTGGGCGATGCCGATGCGTATGCGTCGCTGCCGATCGGACGCGTGATCGGTCCGCGTGTCGCGCGCATCGACGACGGCGAGTTGCTGCTCGGCGGCGCTTGCATCGCGCGCGGCTATCACGGGCGCGCGGCGCTGACCGCCGAGCGTTTCGTGCCGGATGCATCGGGCGAGCCGGGCGCGCGCATCTATCGCACGGGCGATCTCGCGCGCGAACGTGCCGACGGCGCTTACGACTATCTCGGCCGCATCGACGATCAGGTGCAGATTCGCGGCGTGCGCGTCGAGCCCGCGGAAATCGCCGCGTGTCTGCGTGCGCATCCATCGGTTCGCGATGCGGCCGTGCTCGCCCATTCGAGCAATGGCCGCACGCAACTAACCGCCTGTCTCGTGTTCGCCCACGATGCTGCAAGCGATGCCGCGCTGAAGACGTATCTCGCGGAGCACTTGCCCGCAGCGTGGCAACCGCATCGCCATGTGCGGCTCGAGCGCCTGCCTTATACCTTGAACGGCAAGCTCGACCGCGATGCGCTCAAGGCGCAAGTCGCTTCGGCATCCGCGACGCCATACGGCGCGGAATACATCGAACCGTCGACCGATACCGAGCGACGCCTCGCGCAAATCTGGCAACGGATTCTCGACGATGCCGCGCCTGTCGGACGCGCCGATCGCTTCTTCGTGCGCGGCGGCGATTCGCTCGCGGCGATGCAATTGCAAGCGGCGATTCGCATCGACTGCTGCGTGAATCTGCGTCTCGATGCGATCTTCGCCGATCCGTCGCTGCAAGCGCTGGCCGCTACGCTCGATGCGAGCGACAAGGAGAAGGGCGGTCCGATCATCGTCAAAGGCGCGGCATCGACGAACGCGCGTCATATCGACCGGCCCGCATCGTTCGCGCAGCAACGCTTCTGGGTGCTGGCGCAGACGCGCGACGCCGGTTCGGCGTATCACATCGCGGGCCATTGGGATATCAGCGGCAAACTCGATGCGGACGCGTTGCAGTGTGCGCTCGACCATGTGATCGAGCGGCACGAGGCATGGCGCACGACGCTCGTCGAGAACGAAGACGGCATCGTGATGCAGCGCATTCACGCAGCCCTGCCGGTGACGATTCAGCGTGTGAGCGCGAATTCCGACGCGCTGGAGCAACGGCATGCGAGCGAAGCATTCGATCTGTCGAACGGTCCGCTGTTGCGCGCGACGCTCGTATCGTCGGGCGATGCATCGCATCGTCTGCTGTTGACCGCTCATCACGCGATCACCGATGGCTACAGCTCGCGCGTCGTCTTCGACGAGCTCGCTCATGCGTACAGCGCCTATGCGCGAGGAAAGTCGCCCTCGCTGGCTCCGCTGCCGATTCAATATGCGGACTATGCGCAATGGCAGCGCGAACTCGTCGCGGGTGAAGAGGGCGAACGTCAGCTCGGATATTGGCGCAAGGCGCTCGATGCAGCGCCCGGTCCGCTCGCGCTTCCCTATGACCGCGCGCGTCCCGCCGAACGCGATCATCGTGGCGGACGCGTGTCGTTGCGTCTGTCCGTCGATACGTCGAATGCGTTGCGGGAACTCGCACGCGACAGGCACGCATCGCCGTTCGTCGTGCTGCTGAGCGCGTTCGATGCATGGCTTCATCGGCTCACCGGCGCAAACGATTTCGTTGTCGCGACGCCGGTCGCGCATCGGCAGCGCCCCGAGACCGCCGCGCTCATCGGCCTGTGCCTGAACACGCTGGCCTTGCGGGCGCGCGTCGATGCCCGTCAGACGTTCTCCGAGTTGCTCGACGCGACGCGCACGCACGCGCTCGATGCGTTCGCGCATCAGGACGTGCCGTTCGATCGCGTGCTCGATGCGGTGAAGCCGCCCGTCGCGCGCGGCGACGAATGGTTGCGCGTGAAGCTGGCGCAACAGTTCGATGCGGAGCTTACGGCCACGTTGCCGGATGCATCCGCGATCGCGACGCCCGGCCCCGATCTCGCGGCGCGCTTCGATTTCGCGCTCGATTTCACCGACGATGCGCGCGGCATCGAACTCGTTGCGGCCCACGCGCGCGATTGCATCGACGACGGCACCGCGCACGCATGGCTCGCGAGCTTCGCGACGCTCGTCGCGGATGCGGTGCGCGATCCCTCGCGTTCGATCGCGGCGCTCGATTGCACGACGCAACGCGCATCGCAGCAAGGCCGCGTGCTCGCTTTCGACGCCGACGACGTACTCTCGCTGATCGCGCAACATGCAGGCGCGACGCCGCATGCCATCGCGCTTGCGGACGCGCATACGCAAATCAGCTACGCCGAACTCGACGATGCATCGAACCGCGTCGCGCTCGCGTTGCGTCACAACCGCGCGCGGGCGGAAGCGGCGGTGGCGGTGTGCATCGAACGTTCGGTGCGCTTCGTCGTGGCGTTGATCGGCGCGATGAAGTCGGGCGCGTATGCGGTGCCGCTCGATCCGTCGATGCCGCAAACGAGGCTCGACGCCGCGATCGAAGCATGCGGCGCGCGCCTCGCGCTCATCGCGACGAAGGACGACAACGCGCCGCGCGCGCTCGGCCATGCGCGATTGCTCGATGCCGACACCCTCGCGCACGATGCATCGCTCGCGAATGCCGCTGTGCAGCGCGTACGGCCCGCACCGGCGCAAACCGCTTACGTGATCTTCACATCCGGTTCGACAGGCACGCCGAAAGGCGTCGCGGTGTCGCATCGCGCGCTCGCCGATTACGTGCAAGGCATGCTCGACGAACTCGCGTTCGCGCCCGGCGCATCGATGGCGATGGTCTCGACCGTCGCCGCCGATCTCGGTCACACGACGCTCTTCGGCGCGCTGTGCTCGGGCCGCACGCTGCATCTCTTGCCCGCTCGATGCGCGTTCGATCCGGACCGCTTCGCCGCCGAAATGCGTGCGCGCGAAGTCGGCGTGTTGAAGATCGTGCCCAGTCATCTGCATGCGCTGCTCGAAGCGCAAGATCCCGCCGACGTCCTGCCTTCGCATGCGCTCGTGACGGGCGGCGAGTCGTTGCCGTGGGCGCTCGTCGACCGCGTGAAGGCGTTGAAGCCGTCGTGCCGCGTGATCAATCACTACGGTCCGACCGAAGCGACGGTGGGCGCGATCGCGTGCGACGCCTCCGCGTTCGCCGCTCATGAACGTGGCGCGCAGGGTGTGCCGCTCGGACGTCCGCTGCCCAATGCCCACGCCTATGTTTTCGATGCATCCGGCGCGTGTGTGCCGCCCGGCGGTATCGGCGAATTGCATCTCGGCGGACCGGGCATCGCGCGCGGGTATCTCGGACGTGCCGCGGCGACGGCGGAGCGCTTCGTGCCGCATCCGTTCGCGCAGGGCGAGCGGCTCTATCGCACGGGAGATCGCGTGCGTCTGCTCGCGGATGGCCGGCTCGCATTCCTCGGCCGCCTCGACGATCAGGTCAAGATTCGCGGCTATCGCGTCGAGCCGGGCGAGGTCAGCGCGGCGCTGCGCGCGATCGAAGGCGTGGCCCAGGCCGAAACGCTGCCCGTCGATCGCGATGACCGCCTGCAACTCGCGTCCTTCGTGACCGGTTCCGTGCGAAGCGAGACCGCCTTGCGTGATGCGCTCGCCGCGCGCTTGCCCGACTACATGGTGCCCGCGACGATCATCGTGCTCGACACGCTTCCGGTCACGTCCAACGGCAAGATCGATCGAAGCGCGTTGCGCGCCATCGCGCTGAAGCCTGTCGAGCCGGCTGCAACGAGCGATGCGCCGCGCGGCGGAGCCGAAGAAGCGATCGCGTCGGTGTGGAAAGACGTGTTGAAGGCGAAACACGTCGGCCGCGACGACAACTTCTTCGAACTCGGCGGCGATTCGATTCTGGTGCTGCAAGTGATCGCGCGTTTGCGCAAACGCGGTCTGCGCGCGACGCCGAAGCAAGTCTTCGATAACGCGACGGTGGCGCAACTCGCGCTCATCGCGAAGCCGATCGACAGCGCCGAAGCGAAAGCGCCGGTTGCCGCGGCGAAACACGCGGACGAAGCCGCCGCGCTGACGCCCGCGCAACTGCGCTTCTTCGCGCTCGATATCCCGCAACGCGGCCACTGGAATCAATCGGTCGAATTCGACGCGCATGCATCGTTCGATCTCGATGCCTTCGCGCGCGCGTTCGATGCATTGCTCACGCATCACGCGATCTTCCGCCAGCGCTTCGAGCGCGATGGCGCGACCAACGCATGGCGCATCGTGCAGGCGCCGAAGGCCTTCGATGCGCTGCCGCTCGCGGCCCTCGCCGCGAACGATGAAGCCGATGCGCTCGCGCAGTTCGATGCGATTCAACGCGCGCTCGACATTTCACGCGGGCCGCTCGCATGCGCGCTGGCCGCGTCGCTGCCGAACGGACGCACGAAGCTGTATCTGGCGATTCATCATCTGATCGTCGATGGCGTCTCGTGGCGCATCCTGCTCGACGACCTGCTGAGCGCCTATCGGGCGGCGCAAACGCGCGGCATCGCGCGTCTGACGCGCACCGGTACAACGGCGTCGCAATGGGCCGCGCGCCTTGCCGAGGCCGCACGCGATCCGCGCGCTCCGTTCGCCGGCGAGGCGAACTACTGGACGACGACGCTCGCTTCAGGCGATGACCTGCGTCTCGACCATCCCGAAGCGAAGGCGACGAACGCCGATGCCGTCGTCATCGAACAGACGCTCGATGCCATGCTCACGCGCGCCGTGCTCGCGGATGCGAACCTCGCGTATCGCACGCAGACGATCGAAGTGTTGATCGCGGCGCTCGCGCATGCGATCGGCGCGACATGCCGCATCGAACTCGAAGGCCATGGCCGGGAAGCGCTCTTCGACGATATCGACGCGAGCCGCACGCTCGGCTGGCTGACGAGTCACTATCCGGTGTCGGCGCCGGTGGAAGCGTCGCCGATCGAAACGCTCGCGGCTGTGAAAGACATGCTGCGCGGCGTGCCGAACAAGGGTCTCGGCTTCGGCGTGCTGCGCCATTACGGCGAAGAGGCGACGCGCGCATCGCTCGAAGCCTTGCCGCGCCCGCGCGTGACCTTCAACTATCTCGGCCAGTTCGATTCGCACGATTCGCACGATTCGCGCGACGCGGCATTCACGCCGCGCTTCGGCGGCGCGGGCTGCGAGCGCGATCCTTCGGGCCCGCTCGGCAATGCGCTCGCGATTCACGCTCACGTCGACGACAACACGGAACGCACGCTCAAATTGCACTGGGTCTACGGCTCGACGCAATTCGAACGAACGACGATCGAAGCGCTCGTGCAGCGGTTCGAAGACGCGCTCGCCGATATCGTTGCCGCGTGCGCCGCGCGCATCGCGAACAAGGGCGCAGGGGCGACGCCGGGCGATTTCCCGCTCGCGCGCGACGGCGGCCTGACGCAAGCGGCGCTCGAACGCCTCGCCGTCGATCTGCGCGGCGTCGCCGATATCTATCCGCTGGCGCCGATGCAGCAAGGCATCCTGTTCCACTCGCTGTTCGCGCCGGAGCAATCGACGTATGTGAATCAGCTTGCGGCGACGCTGATCGCACCGGATGTCGGGCGCTTGCGCGCGGCGTTCGAAGCGGCCGTGCCGCGTCACGATATTCTTCGGACCGGCTTTACACCCGACGAAGCCGCGCCGATGCAGATCGTGCATCGCCAGGCGCGCTTGCCGTTCGATGTGCTCGACTGGCGCGAACGCAGCGATGCATCGGCTGCGTTCGAAACGTGGCTTGCCGAAGATCGCGCGCGCGGCTTCGATCTCGCAGCGCCGCCGCTGATGCGCGTCACGCTGATCCGCCTCACGCACGACGAATGGCGCATCGTGTGGACGCGTCATCATCTGTTGCTCGACGGCTGGAGTACCGCGCGCATGTTCGCCGACGTGCTGCGCGATTACATCGAGCCGCCGCGCGCTCAGCCCTTTGCCGCGCATGCGAAGACGCGTTATCGCGACTTCATCGAATGGCTCGCCGCCCGCGACATTCAGGCGGATCAGGCGTTCTGGCTCGAACGTGTCGCGCGGCTGGACGAACCGACGCGCATTGCGCAACGCGACGCGAGCAACGAACCGACGCTCGGCGATCATCGCGCCTGGCGCGCAACGTTCGACGCCGCGACGACCGCACGTCTCACCGATACCGCGCGCCGTCTGCGCGTGACGCTCAACACGCTCGTGCAAGGCGCGTGGGCGCTCGTGCTGCAACGCATGACGCATCAGACGAGCGTGGCTTTCGGTGCGACGGTCGCGGGCCGTCCGGACGCACTCGCGGACATCGACGACGTCCTCGGGCTCTTCATCAACACGCTGCCGGTGATCGCCGCGCCGTTGCCGCAACGCGCCGCGTCTGACTGGTTGCGCGAACTGCAAGCGGATAACGCCGCGGCCAACGAACACGCGCATGTGCCGCTCGCGGACATCCAGCGTTGGGCGGGTCAAGGCGGCGGCGAATTGTTCGACACGCTCGTCGTGTTCGAAAACTATCCCGTCGATGAAGCATGGGCCGGCCGCGATGAACGCGCGTTGAAGATGCGCGGCCTGCGCAACATCGAATCGACGGACTTCGCGCTGACGCTCGTGGTGGAGGCGGGCGAGTCGATCGTCATCGATTACGGATACGACGCGGCGCGCCTCGACGAATCGCGCGTGGCGGCGCTGCATCGCACGCTGTCCGCATGTCTCGATGCATTCGCCGCGAACGCCGATGCGCCGCTGGGCGCGATTTCCCTCGCCGCCGATGTCGTTCGTTTCAATGCGACGGCGCGCGCATGGAGCGATGTCGAAAGCCTGCCGCTGCAGCGGCAATTCGAACGGATGGCGAAGTCCGCGCCGGACGCCGTCGCGCTCGAAATGACCGCGGACAACGGCGCGGTGGAACGCATGACGTATGCCGAACTGAACGAGCGCGCGGATCGCGTCGCTGCCGCGCTCGCCGGTGCGGGCGTCGCGCAGGACACGGTGGTCGCCTTGTGCGTGGAGCGTTCGTTCGACATGGTCGTCGCGCTGTTCGGCGTGCTGAAGGCAGGCGCGGCGTATCTGCCGATCGATCCGGATTATCCGGCGGATCGCATCGCCTACTTGCTCGACGATGCAAAACCGGCTGTCGTGCTGACGCAGGCGCATTTGCATGGACGTGTGAAATCGGCCGCTTCGGCTGCGCGCGTCTTCGATATCCGCACGCTCATGCAGGCCGACGCGACGCACGCCGCGCCCATCGAAGTCTCCGACGCGCAACTCGCGTATCTGATCTACACATCCGGCTCGACAGGCAAGCCGAAAGGCGCGGGCAACACGCATGGCGCGCTGGCGAACCGGATCGCATGGATGCAGGACGCATATCGCCTGACGCGCGACGACGTCGTATTGCACAAGACGCCCTTCGGCTTCGACGTATCCGTATGGGAATTCGTGTGGCCGCTCGCGACCGGCGCGACACTCGCCATCGCGGCGCCCGGCGATCATCGCGATCCGGCGCGGCTCGTCGCGGCCATCGAAGGTCATCGCGTGAGCACGCTGCATTTCGTGCCGTCGATGCTCGCCGCGTTCGTCGCGCATATCGACGAGTTCGGCGACGCGCATCGCTGTGCAAGCATCGAGCGGATCGTCGCGAGCGGTGAAGCGCTCGCGCCCGAACTCGTCGCGCGCGTCGCGCGGTTGTTGCCGAACGCGCGGCTCTTCAACCTCTATGGCCCGACCGAAGCCGCCATCGATGTCTCGCATTGGACCTGCGGCGCGGGCGATATCGAATCGTCGTCGGTGCCGATCGGTCATCCGATCGCGAATCTGCAACTGCACGTGCTCGACGCGGCGCTGCATCCGGTGCCCGAGGGCGGCATCGGCGAACTGTATCTGGGCGGGGCGGGCCTCGCGCGCGGCTATCTCGGGCGCGCATCGCTGAGCGCCGAGCGCTTCGTGCCCGATCCGTTCGTCGCGGGCGCGCGGCTGTATCGCACGGGCGATCTCGCGCGTCGCCGCGACGACGGCGCGCTCGACTATCTCGGCCGTATCGACACACAGGTGAAGCTGCGCGGACAGCGCATCGAGCCGGGCGAGATCGAGGCGCTGCTGCGCGCCGAGCCAGACGTGCGCGATGCGGTCGTGATCGTGCGCGACGAGCAGTTGATCGGCTACGTCGCGTGCGCGGCGTCCGCTTCTTTCGATCAAGCCGCCGTGCTCGCATCGTTGCGCTCGCAGCTTCCTGCCTACATGGTGCCCGCGCATGTGATCGCGCTCGACGCGTTGCCGGTCACGCCGAACGGCAAGTGCGACCGCAATGCGCTGCCCGCGCCGGCGCGCACGCAACGCGCGCTCGAAGCGCCGCACACGCAGACCGAACGCGAACTGGCCGCGATCTGGCAGCGCGTGCTGCATCTCGACGCCATCGGCCGCGACGACGACTTCTTCGCGCTGGGCGGCCACTCGCTGCTCGCGACGCAAGCGAACGCGCAGGCCAATCTGCGCTGGTCGCTCACGTTGCCGCTGCGCACGCTATTCGACGAACGCACGCTCGCGCGCTGCGCCACGGCGATCGACGAAGCGCTCGCTCGACGCGATGCGCAAGGCGGCGCACGCGACGCGGCGAGCGCCATCGATGCCCTGCTCGGCGAACTGGAGACGCAATGAAAACCGTAAGAGAAAGAGGAAACGCATGACGCAGACCCAACCCGATCTGCTCTCGCTCGCGACGCGCTTCGCGCAGTTGCCCGATGCGCAGCGCAAGGTGTTCGTCGCGCGGCTCGCCGATGCAGGCATCGACTTTCGCATGTTGCCGATTCCGCCGCGCGCGAGAGGCGACGCGTGCGAAGCGAGCGTGCCCGCATCGTTCGCGCAGACGCGTCTCTGGCTGCATGCGCGCATGATCGACGAACCGGCGGCCTATCACATCACCGAGCGCCTGCGGCTCGACGGTGCGCTCGATGCGAACGCACTGCGCCTCTCGTGCGATGCGTTGATCGCGCGTCATGAAGCGCTGCGCACGACGTTTTCCGAAGGCGCGGAGGGCGTGCTGCAAACGGTGCATGCGCCGATGCGCTGTCCGTGGCAGTCGGTGGATCTCACGCACGTTGCCGTTGCCGAGCGCGAAGCGCGGGCCGCCCCGCTCGCGCTCGCCGACGAGTCGCGCCCGTTCGATCTCGCGCATGCGCCGCTCGTGCGCGCGCATCTGATCAGGCTCGATGCGAACACGCACTGGCTTTCGCTGACGACGCATCACATCGTGTCGGATGGCTGGTCCGCCGATATCGCGCTGGCCGAACTCGCATCGTTCTATCGCGCGTATGCACGCGGCGAGGCGGTATCGGTCGCGCCGTTGCCGATTCAATACGCGGATTATGCGCTCTGGCAGCGTCGCTGGCTCGATGCGGGCGAGCGCGAGCGGCAGCTCGATTACTGGCGCGCGCGGCTCGATCCGTCACGCGACGTGTTGATGCTGCCCGGCGCGGCCGCGCGTCCCGGCGAGCGCAGCGCGCGCGGCGCACGTCATCTGTTTACGCTCGACGCAGCGCTTGCGGCGCGAGTGCGCGCCTTCGCCAACGAATATCGCGCGACGCCGTTTGCCGTGCTGCTCGCCGCGCTGAATGCGCTCTTCGCGCGCGCATCGGGTGAAGCGCATATCCAGATCGGCGTGCCCGCGGCGAACCGGGAGCGCGCGGAAACCGCGGGACTCATCGGCTTCTTCGTCAACACGCTGACGCTGGCCGCGCGCGTCGATGCAACGCGGCCGTTCTCGACGCTCGTCGATGCCGCGCACGGCGCGCTTGTCGATGCGCAGTCGCATCAGGACGTGCCGTTCGAGCACGTGGTGGAAGCGCTCGGCGTCGTGCGCAGCGCGAGCCATCATCCGCTGTTTCAGGTGATGGCGGCCTACGGCGCGCGCCGCACGCTGCCTTCGTTCGCCGATGTGCGCGCCACCGAACTGCCTTCCGGCACGCCGTTCGCGAAGTTCGATCTGACGGCGAACTTCGAGGAGCGCCCGGACGGATCGCTGGCCGGGGCGTTCATCTATGCGCTGGATCTGTTCGAGGCCGATGCCGTCGCGCGGCTCGCGCGCCGCTTCGTCGAGCTATTGCGCAATGCGCTCGATGCGCCGCGCACGCTCGTCGGCGATCTGCAATGGCTGCCGCAGGACGAGCGCGCGCAACTCGATGCATGGAATCGCAACGCGCCCGAGCGCGCGCCGGAATTCGTTTCCGTGCAGGCGCGCATCGCGCGTCATGCGCACGCGAAGCCGCACGCGCGCGGCTTCGCCGACATGGAGCGCGCCTTCACGCGCGGCGAAGCGGATGCGCGCGCGACGCGTATCGCGCAACGCCTCATCGATGCCGGCGTGCGCGCCGAAATGCGCGTGGGCGTCGCGTTGAACCGTTCGGTCGATCTGCTCGTCGGACTGATCGCGGCGCTGAAGTCGGGCGGCGCATTCGTGCCGCTCGATCCGAGCCATCCGCGCGAACGTCTGGCGCAGATTCTCGACGATGCGCATATCGAACACATCGTCACCGAGCGCGCGAGTCTCGATGCGTTGCCCGTTTCGCCGGACGCGCGCATCCTCCTCCTGGACGACGACAGCCTGTACGCCGACGATGAAACGTCGCGCATCGCCTTGCCCGACGTCGCAGCGGAACAGGCGGCCTACGCGATCTATACATCGGGATCGACTGGCAAGCCGAAGGGCGTGATCGTCGATCACGGCTCGTTCGCGCGCCATTGCGTGGCCATCGCGGAACGTTATGGCGCGACGGAGCGCGACACGTTCATGCTGTTCCAGTCGGTGAACTTCGACGGCGCGCACGAAGGCTGGTTCTCGCAGTACATCTCGGGCGCGGCGGTCGCGATCACCGCCGACACGCTCTGGCCGCCCGCGCTGACCTGCCGGCTCATGCGCAAGGAAGGCGTGACGATGACCTACGTGCCGCCCGGCTGCGCGACGCAGCTCGCGGAATGGGCGCTCGTGCACGGCGCACCGCCGACGCTGAAGTCGATCACGGTCGGTGGCGAAGCGACCTCGCGCGAGGCATTCGCGCTGATGCGCCGGGCGTTTCCGCAGGCGCGCATCGTCAATGGCTACGGTCCGACGGAAACCGTCATCACGCCGATGCTGTGGATGTTCAATCCGGGCGACGATCCCGCGAAGCTCGCGGACTGCGCGTATCTGCCGATCGGCACGCTCGTCGGTGCGCGCACCGCGCACGTGCTCGATGAGCGGTTGAATCCGCTGCCCGTCGGCGTGATCGGCGAGCTGTATCTCGGCGGCGAGGGCGTGGGCGTGGCGCGCGGCTATCTCGATCGTCCCGCGCTCACCGCCGAGCGCTTCGTGCCCGATCCTTATAACGTGCCGGGCGCGCGTCTCTATCGCACCGGCGATCTCGTGCGGCGCCGCGCCGATGGCGTATTCGATTTCATCGGCCGCGTCGATCATCAGGTGAAGCTGCGCGGCTTGCGCATCGAGCTCGGTGAAATCGAAGCGCAGCTCGCCGCCCATGACGATGTGCGCGAAGCATGTGCCGTGGTGCGCGGCAAGGGCGCGCAGGCGGCGCTCGTTGCCTATGTCGAATTGAAAGCCGATGCGCGCGAACGCGCCGCGCTCGGCCGCGCCGCCGACGCCGCCGAACTCGACGCGCATCTGCGTCGCACCTTGCCCGATTACATGGTGCCCGCGCATATCGTCGTGCTCGATGCGTTGCCGCGCAACGCGAACAGCAAGGTCGATCGCGCGGTGCTGCCGGAGCCGCCGAAGAAGGAGCGCATCTACGAAGCGCCGGCCGCCGGCACGGAAGCCGCGCTCGCGAAAATCTGGCGCGACGTGCTGAGCGTCGAGCGCGTGGGACGTGCGGATCATTTCTTCGAACTGGGCGGGCATTCGCTCGCGGCTGTGCGCGTCGCGACGCGCATCGCCGAAACGCTCGGGCGCGACGTGCCGGTGCGTGCGTTGTTCGAAACGCCGGTGCTCGCGCAATACGCGAAGCGCGTGCTGCAGGCGAATGCGTGCGAAGGGGCATCGGATGCCGGTCATATCGCATTCGAGCCCGACGACAAGGGCGTGTGGCCGCTTTCCGCCGCGCAACTCGGCCTCTGGTTTCTGTGGCGCGCGCAGCCGCAAAGCGCCGCTTACAACATCCCGGTCGCGCTGCGCCTGCGCGGTTCACTGGATGCCGACGCATTGCGTGAAGCGCTCGCGCAAGCAGCGGCGCGTCATCCGGCGTTGCGCGCGCAACTGGTCGAACGCGATGGCGCGCTGCCCGGTCAACGCATCACCCCGATGTGGCATGTCGAGCTGCCGGTGATCGATGTTGCGGGTTGCATCGACGAAGCGAAGCGCATCGCCGATGAAGACGCGCTCACGCCGTTCGATCTGGCCGGCGCAAAGCCGCTCTGGCGCGCGCGTCTGCTGCGTCTTGCCGATGACGATCACGTGCTGTCGCTCGTCGTGCATCACATCGTGTCGGACGGCACGTCGATCGATCTGTGGCTCGACGATATCCGCGCCACGTATGTCGCGTTGCAGAAGGGCGCGTCGGTGTCCGAGCGCGCGTCGGATGCGCTGGTGTTGCCATCGTCCGCGACGGCCGCGCGGCTCGCGTTCTGGCGCGATGCGCTGAAGGATCCGACGGCGATCGCGCTGCCCGCGCCCGCGTCGGGTCGCGTCGAGAATCCGCAGTGGCTCGCGAGCCGCATCGCATTCGATCTCGACGATGCGCTCGTTCAACGCGTGCGCGCGCTCGCCATGGACTGCCACGCCACGCTGCCGATGCTGCTGCACGCGGCGCTCAACGCGGCGCTGCATCGTCTGACGGGCGCGTGCGATCAGCCGGTCGGCGTGCTCGCATCGACACGCGAATCGACCGGCGATGCCGCGCGCGATGCACTGGGGCTCTTCATCAACGCGGTCGTCGTGCGCACGCACATGACGCACGACGATACGCCCGCGACCTTGCTCGCGACGGTGCGCGACGCGGCGCTCGCTGCCTATGCACACGCCGACGTGCCGTTCGCCGAGGTCGTCTCGGCGTTGAGCGCGCAGCGTCCCGGCGCGGGCAATCCGCTTTTCCAGGTGATGTTCAACTACCTTCGCCCCGCCGCGATGGCGACGCGCGACTGGGCCGGACTCGCGATCGAAGGCTTCGATGACGTACGTCATCGCGTCGTGTTCGATCTGGAGCTTGACGTCACGGAATATCCGGACGGTCGCGTGAGCTGCGCGTTTTCTTACGCGAACGAGCGCGTGGATGGCGCGTTCGTCGAGACGCTCGCGAAGCGTTACCTCGCGACCGTCGAACGGTTCGCGCATGCGCCGCATGAAGCCTTCGGCGCATGCGAACCGACGTTCGATGGCATGCGATACGACACAGATTCGACGCCTTCGAGCGAGGAAACCGACGAGACCCGGGCGCTCGCGGCGATCTGGAGCGAAAGCTTCGACGGTCAGCGCCTGACATCGCGCGACGACCTCTTCGCGGCGGGCGCGACTTCATTCGCCGTCGTGCGCTTCGTCGATGCGGCGCGCAAGGCGGGCTTCGACATCGCCATTCAGGACGTTTTCGCCACGCCGCATTTTGCGGGCCTCGCCGCGACGCTTGTGCGCCGCGTCGCGCTGGCATCGATCAATGACATCTGAGAGACACAGGGAAATGAAGAAAGAAACCGTATTCGATCTGATCGGCGTCGGCTTCGGGCCGTCGAATCTGTCGCTCGCCGTGCGCCTCGCGGAAGAGCGCGGCGCTTCGGGCACGAAGCATTGCTATATCGAACGGCAACCGGAGTTCGGCTGGCATCGCGACATGCTGCTCGACGATTGCCGCATGCAGATTTCGTTCCTCAAGGATCTCGTCACGCAGCGCGATCCGACGAGCCGCTTCACGTTCATCAACTATCTGTTCGAGCGCGGCCGTCTGAACGAGTTCGTGAACCTGAAGAACTTCTATCCGACACGCGTCGAGTTTCACGACTATCTGAGCTGGGTCGCGCGGGCCTTCGACGATCGCGTGCATTACGGGCAGAGCGTGACGGCCGTCGAGCCGGTGCTCGAAGCGAACGGCGACGTGAGCGCGCTGCGCGTCGTGTCGCAGGACGAGGATGGCCGCGAATGGCGACGCGTGACGAATGCGCTCTCGGTGGGCGTCGGCGGCACGGCGCGCGTGCCGGAGCCGTTCGCTTCGCTCGGGCCGCATAACGTGATTCATTCGTCGGCGTATCTGAGCTCGATCGAGCGCATCGCGGGCGATGGCCGCAACGGCAAGAAGCGCATCGCGGTGATCGGCGCGGGGCAGAGCGGGGCCGAGGTGTTCTCGGATCTCACGCGCCGCTTCCCGCATGTCGACGCGACGCTCGTGATTCGCGCGAGCGCGCTCAAGCCCGCCGACGACACGCCCTTCGTCAACGAGATCTTCAGCCCCGAGTTCACCGACGTCGTGTTCGCGCAATCGGAAGACGGACGGCGCGCGTTGATCGAGCGCTTCCGCGATACGAACTACGCCGTCGTCGATCGTCCGTTGATCGAGCAGATCTACGAAATGCTCTATCTGCAAAAGGTCTCCGACGAGACGCGGCATCGGCTGCTCGCGAACACGGCCATCGAAAACACCGCGCGCCGCGCCGACGGCGAGATCGAACTGACGATACGCGACGTGCTGACCGGACACGCGCGCGCGGAGCGCTTCGATGCGCTCGTGCTTGCGACGGGGTATCGGCGCGATACGCATCTGGCGCTGCTCGACACGCTCGCGCCGCATCTGGGCGATGCACTCGCTCAAGGCGACGTGGGCCGCGATTATCGGCTCGTCACGCCGTCGAACTTCAAGGCGCGCATCTATCTGCAAGGCTGCTGTGAAGACAGTCACGGCCTCTCCGACACGCTGCTTTCGGTGCTCGCGGTGCGCTCGGACGAGATCGCCGCATCGCTTGCCGAGGCGGGTCGTGAAAACGCCGCGGCACAAGCGGCGCAGACGAGGAAAACCGGGGTGAGCGGCGGCCGCGTGGCCGTGGCTCTTTGACGAAGTGGCGGCGTCGACGAGGCCGAATTGCGATTGGAGAAAAGAAGAATGATGCGGGGAAGAGGGAGACGCAGGAACGCGTTCGCGATAGCGGCAAGCGTGGCGTTCTGCGTGGCGGCAGCCGATCATGCGCGAGCGCAGGACGCGGCGCAGACGAGCACGTTGCCGGCGGTGCGCGTGAACGCTTCGGCGGGCAGCGACGACACGGTCGGACTCGTCGCGCGCAAGAGCCGCACCGGCACGAAGACCGATACGCCGATCGACGAGATTCCGCAGACGATCAACGTCGTCACGTCGACGCAGATCGAGGAAACGGGCGCGACCACCATCAACGAAGCGTTGCGCTATGTACCGGGTTTTTCGTCGTATGGCTCGGATGTGCGCTCCGACTGGTATTCGGCGCTGCGCGGCTTCACGCCGACGGTGTTCGTCGATGGCTTGCAAGTGCCCAATACGCTGAATCTTTCGAGCTGGCGCGTGGACCCGTACATGATCGACAGCATCACGATCCTGCGCGGACCGACATCGGTGCTCTATGGCCAGGGCGATCCGGGCGCGATCGTCGATGTGCAGAGCAAGCTTGCGGATGGCGGGCGCTATCGGGAAGCGGGCGTGCAGATCGGCAATTACGCGCGCAAGCAGGTGATGTTCGATATCGGCGACAAGATCGACAAGGACGGCACGTGGTCGTACCGCGTGCTCGCCGTCGGCCGGGATGGCAATTCGATGACCGGTCCGCATGCGGAGCAGCGCTTCGCGATCTCGCCATCGGTGCGCTGGCAGCCGAGCGCGAATACGTCGCTGACGATCGCGGCGAGCTATCTGCAGGACTGGGGCGATGCATCGAACAACTTCCTGCCCGCGCAAGGCACGGTGCTGCCGAATCCGAACGGAAAGATCTCGCCTGATCTCTACACCGGCGATCCGACGTATTCGTACTATCGCAAGAAGGAATGGTCGATCGGCTATCAGTTCGAGCACAAGTTCAACGATATCTGGACGTTCCGCCAGAACACGCGCTGGATGCATCTGTCGCTCGATAACGGCGCGGTGTGGGGCGCGGGCCTCGATCCGAGCGATCCGACCGAGCAGACGCTCGCGCGCTATGCCGGCTTGTTTCAGCCGAACTACAGCCGCTTCGATATCGACAATCAGGCGCAGGCGCGCTTCGGCACGGGGCCGCTCGAACATACGGTGCTGCTCGGCTTCGAGTACAACCGCCAGAACTCGACCGACAGCGAATGGCTCGCTCAGGCTCCGAGCCTGAACATGTACAACCCGGTCTATACGCCGGTATCGACTGCGATCTTCAGCGGCCCCGATTCGTTCGGCCAGACCAACACGCGCACGACGCTCGATTCGTTCGGGCTCTATGCGCAGGATCAGGTGAAGTGGAATCGCTGGGTGCTGACGGTTGGCGGCCGCGAGGACTGGAGCAACACGAAGCAGGATGACATCGTCGGCGGCACGCAACTGAAGCAGGACGACAGCGCGTTCACGGGCCGCGTCGGGTTGACGTATCTCGGCGATTACGGCCTGTCGCCGTACATCAGCTATTCGACATCGTTCAATCCGGTCATCGGCGTGAAGATGGCCGATGGCAGCCTGCCCGCGCCGACGAAGGGCAGGCAGATCGAAGCGGGAGTGCGCTGGCAACCGCCGGGCAAGAACCTGATGCTCGGCGCGGCGGTGTATCAGATCAACCAGAAGAATGTGCTCACGCCCGATCCGAACGATCCGACCGGCACGTTCTCCGTGCAGACGGGCGAAGTGCGCTCGCGCGGCATCGAGCTTTCGGCGGTGGGCAACGTGACGCGCAATCTGTCGGTGATCGCGGCATACGTCTATCAGGACGTGAAGAACATCAGCGCGAACGACGTGACGCTCGACAAGTGGCCGGTGTCGATTCCGCTGCCGCGTCAGATGGCATCGCTGTGGGCCGACTGGACGTGGCATTCGGGACCGCTCGACGGGCTCGGCTTCGGCGCGGGCATTCGCTATCAGAGCGGTCTTGCGGGCGCGGCGAACAACTCGCTCTATATCCCGAGCTACACCGTGTACGACGCGGCCGTTCACTACGACATCCCGCATTGGCGTTTCGCGGTGAACGCGTCGAACATCTTCAATCGCATGTTCGTGAGCGGTTGCCAGTCGGATTCGGCCTGCTTCTATGGCAATCCGCGCACGGTGATCGCGAGCGCCCGTTATAACTGGTGATGATCGTCGGCGGCGCTGCGTGCGTCGCCGATTCTTACGAGCAGGATTCAATGACGAAGCTAAAGCTGGTCTACATCATGTCCTTGCGCAACGCGGCGGCGGATCGCGCGGGACAGCATATCGAATACAAGGGCGGCACGCGTTACATGAAGTCGCCGCTCGAATATCTCGTCGAGCAACTCAATGCCTCGCCGCTGGGCGATTTGTATTCGCTCGAAGGCGTGATCTATGACGACGATGAAGGCTCGCCGCGAGATCGTGAAAAACTCGCTGGATATGGCTTTCGCCACGCGCAGGGCGGACAGTGGATTCATCCGCCGGAACTTGCCGTGCGGGGCGTGCCGGTGACGAGTCTGCTGCATGCGATTCCGTCTTCTTATCGGCGTCTGGCGATGGATGACGTCGTCGGGCGCGCGGCGCAGAAGAGCGCTTTCGAGAAGCGTCTGCTGGACAAGCTGCGTGCGCTCGAAGCGGATTTCGTCGTGCTCGACGGGCTGCTCGTGATTCTCGACGAGCTGATTCGTCCTGGTGCGGAGTATTGCCGGCGCATTGCGAATATTCATCCGGGGGTTACGCGGCTGGGCTCGCCGTTCGAACGGCGCGGTGCTTGTGCGACGCTCGATGCGCTGTATGGGGCGCGCGGCGAGCGCGTGGTCGACTGGAACACGATGCAGATGCAGGCCGCGCCGGTGATCGACCGGACGGGGGCTTCGTTTCATTACGTCGATAACGGGATCGATTCGGGTGAAGTGATTTTTGATGTGCTCGGGACGAGTATCGATCCTGCGGATTCCATTCTGGAATTGCGCTGGAATAACTTTCAGCGGAGTTTGTTTCCTGCGCTGGAAGGGGGGCTTTTGGCTATGGCCGAGAGTCTTGCTGGGGATGTGGTGTAGGGGGTTGGTTTTGGTTTGGTTTGGCTTTCGCCGGATCCCGTATTCG
>NZ_CAJMZL010000044.1:0-51624 GCF_905220305.1 Caballeronia sp. J97
TTGCGCAGTTATTTGCTTTGCTTTCGCTTGCTTTCTTGCGCGCCGTCATTCAACGGGAGGCGAATTATGCGGGGCTATTTCGCCGCCGTCAAGCGCCTTTTTCAAAAAAATTAATCGGGTCATTTCGGAGCGGGATCGCGAAGTCGGGACATTGATGAGCGACAACGAAGAAACGATCGGCGTCGATCCTTGGTCATCTTGGCCGGCACTCGGGCAACCTTCACCGCGCGCTCATCCAACGCTAATTCTCAAGTCCGATCATGCACGCAGATGAAGCGATCAGCGCGAAGCCGCCCGACCGCAACCGTGACCGGTATGAAAAACAACCTGGAGACACCTCGCATGAGCACTCTCACCGACAGCAGCGTCCCGACACCCTCGAAATCCCGACGATACGGTCTCTTTGTCTGCCTCATGGCGGCGCTTGCCGGCCTGCTGTTCGGCCTCGACATCGGGGTGATCTCGGGCGCACTGCCCTTCATCGCGAAGCATTTCGTACTGAGCGACCGCGCGCAGGAATGGATCGTCAGCTCGATGATGGTAGGCGCAGCGATCGGCGCACTCGGTGCGGGCTGGCTGTCGGGGCGCCTCGGACGCCGTTACGCGCTCGTGCTGGCGGCGATACTTTTCATCGCGGGATCGCTCTGGTCCGGGTTCGCGGGTAGCCCGGCTCATTTGATCGGAGCCCGGTTGCTGCTCGGCCTTGCGGTCGGCATGGCGTCGTTTACCGCACCGCTCTATCTTTCGGAAGTTGCGCCGCGGCAGGTGCGGGGCGCCATGATCTCGACGTATCAACTGATGATCACCGTAGGGATTCTGGCTGCTTTCCTGTCGAACATCGGGCTTTCCTACGTCGCCGACTGGCGCTGGATGCTCGGCGTCATCGCGATTCCCGCCGCGTTCTTCCTGGCAGGCGTGCTCGCCCTTCCCGACAGCCCGCGCTGGTTGCTTCAGCGAAACCGCGCCCAGGAAGCGCGCGCCGTACTGCAGCGCCTTTACGCTAATCCGGCCGATGTTCAAGCCGAGCTCGAACAGGTCAACGACGACAACACTCGACCACAACGCGGATGGAGCCTGCTGCGAAAGAATTCGAACTTTCGCCGCTCCGTGCTGCTGGGTGTCGTGCTACAGGTCTTCCAGCAACTCACTGGCATCAACGTCGTGATGTACTACGCACCGCGCATCTTTGAACTGGCTGGGTTCGCGACGCATGAGCAGCAACTGTGGGCGACGGTCATCGTCGGTCTCGTCAACGTATTGGCGACCTTCGGTGCAATCGCTTTCGTCGATCGTTGGGGCCGCAAGCCGATTCTCTATGCGGGCTGCGCCGTGATGGCAATCGGCATGTGCTCCCTCGGGTTTCTCCTGCATGCAGGTGTGGCTGGTCTCACCGCGCAAATTCTGGCCGTCGCGGCGCTGCTGCTTTTCATCGCGGGATTCGCCATGTCCGCCGGTCCGCTCGTATGGATCCTGTGCTCGGAGATTCAACCGCAGCAGGGGCGTGACTTCGGCATCGCTGTATCGACGCTCGTCAACTGGGTGGCCAACATGGCTGTCGCGGCTACGTTTCTTAGCTTGTTGTCCTCTGCCGGCGAAGCGAACACCTTCGTGCTGTATGCCCTCCTCAACGTGATCTTTGGGATCGTCGTGTTCTTCTATGTGCCTGAAACGCGCGGTGTCTCGCTCGAAAAACTCGGCAACGACCTGATGGCGGGCATGCGTCTGCGTGATCTGGGCAAGGGCAAATAAGGTCGTCGATCGATAACATCGCCTCAAGTCGCCCTCTTCGATGCCGTTACCAAGAGAGACGGCCGAAATCGTGCCGTGGCGGGTGCGCCTGAATCACCCGCCGGTTCATCCGCTGCCGGGTCACTTCGAACGCCCGGCCGGCGCTTTTTTTATTCCCTTGCCGCATGCGCAAGTTAAGACACTAGAACAAGCATGAAACTCGTCGTTGCGGTATCTGCACTTACATTCGTTTTGGCCGGATGCGGCGGAGGTGGAGGCGGTTCGGATAGTACGTCGACAGCGCCAGAGGCGAATGCCGCCCAAGGCCTCTACTCGGGAACCGATGCGAGCAGCAACGTCGTGGGCGGCGTCGTACTCGAAACGGGCGCTTTCTATTTCGTGTACGCAAACACGACGACCAACGCCTTCGGATTGATACAGGGTGCCGCTACCGCCTCTCATGGAACGCTTCAGTCCGACAATGCTCGGACCTTCGACATCACCGGCAAAGCGGCAATCGATACGCCCGTCCTTGCTGGCTACAACGAAAGAAATAGCGTCCAGGGCGCGATCTACACGAGCACGGCAAAGCAGAGCAGCATCAAGTTCAATGTGCTTTACGATGCCGCGTACGAACGGCCAGTTTCGCTGTCGTCCGTCGCTGGGACGTACTCGGGCGCGGCGGGATCGACGAAAGGCTCAGAGACCACTGCGTTCTCGATCGGCCAGGACGGCGCAATCAAGGGTACGGGGCTGAGCGGCTGCACGTTCAGCGGAACGGCAACGCCTCATGGAAACAAGGACTTTCTCGACGCCGCAATCACGTTTGGACCCGCACCTTGCTCGTATCCGGGCGCGACGGTCACGGGCGTCGTGTTTTTCAGCGACAGCCGGATTCTGGCGGCGCTGACGCTGCCGGACCGGTCGGACGCATTTGTGGTTGCCGCTACGAAGTGAGATGTCGGGGCGCACGGTCGAGCACGGATTGATGTAGCGCCCCGTTCTATAGGTGCCGCATTCGACGGATACCCGGCACGCTTTTCGTTTCCTCGCCTGCTAGCCAGCAGCGCAATTCGATACATGACGATGGGGTTGTCCGTAAGAAATGCCGGGCTATCACTATTAGTTGCATTTTTCGAGTTCGGGCGAATGCCACGTTTTGACGTCTGATCCATTCCTTCGTGGATACAACCTACGAACATTCAACCCCACGACGCCGGTAGAGACACGTCGACGCTTCGGCATCTACTCTAGCGCGTGGACGAAGCAATCGAGCACGTCCGCGTGACGATCGATCCGTTAACGGAGTTGGTCCGCGGAAACTGTGCTGTACAGTGCTTTCGATAAAGCAGTGGCATTTGATTCGTCATCCGAATTAAATATCGCACTACCTGAGGGCATCGTCAGGTTGCGCATGCTCAGCGGATTTCGCACTCTCACCCTTCTGACGAGGGAGATGGCGCGATTGAACACGCAGATGCCGATTCCGCGTTCGACTTCTACATCGTTACGCTCGGCTACAGCACAAGAATGACACGGGGAGCGTCATTAGCGCGTCTCGACACAGTCAGCGCGGCTTGGTCCGGGCCAACGGCGATTCCTACAACGCTGGCATCAACTAAATGCGTCCGCACCTTCGACTCGCAGGACAATCGAGAACTCGATCGCGAGAGCCCGGCCGCACGCGGTCGAGGCGGCGTGCGCAATCGCGGCGTGAATCAATGCTCATGTGACGCTTCTGACGATACTGGTCCGCGGCGCGCGAAGCTGTCACGCGCCGCGGAACTCAATCGTCGAACAGACGTGTAATTTGCCGGCTTATCGCGGCATAGCTACTGCGGTGCCTCGCGCATACTCAAGTCCGGTAGATGTTCCGACACAAGTGGTTCCGCGACCGGACGAGGTGAACATGTCTTTGCTCGAGTTTCTTGGCACGATGGCGTTTATCACTGTTGTATTGCTCTCGTTGATCGCGACGCTGGATATTCTTATTCCGCGCCTGATCCCGATTTCGGGCGAACAGCGCTTGGCTAGTTACTGGCGCGCACGTAAGGTTGCCAAGGCAAACGTGCGGGCGCGTTGATTCGAAAACGGCTGGTCGCCCGCGAGATGCGCATCGTATTCCGGTTCTCTTACTAGCTCACAGATGAATCGGCGAGGGCCTGCTTATGTCGGGCACCCGAGTAGTTTAGGCGGTCTTCTCATTAGCTCCCGTGCCGACAAACTGACTATTGGCGACGTTCGGGGGCGTCAGCACACGAGCGCGGTGGCGTAACAAAGCTACAACTCTCGTATTGATTGTCACAGACAACCAAATCCGCCTTCTTTCAAAGGCTCAGGCACGGTGGCAGCCGGCGCTCCGCCAACCCGCTGCTCCGATGCCGTGAAACATTTCCTCGATAGCAGATGAAAAATCACGCTGAGGCCCATGCCGGTGGGTCTCGGAGGAATTGATGCCACGTGTTGCAATTGTTTCACGGAATGCTCAGGGTTAAGACCGAACCGTCACTCAAGCGGTCGTGATTCGAGCTCCACACATAGCATCCATGCCGCATCTTGCAGACTCTTTGTGGCGGCCAAAGGCACGCGGGGAAGTTAATCCGGCTTTTTTCTCGTCTAACGCATTTGCGGCTACGGGCATGGCGAGATGCTCTTTCATGACCAACGCACACGAGAACGCGCTGCATCGAGCCTCGGATTGTTAGCTCTGTTGCGCCTAGATCCAGACGGGAGTTCAGGTAGCGTGCTTAAGGATGTGCAGAAATGCTAAGGCGGCAGGAGCGCAGAAGCACGGGTGGCCGTTGTGTAAGTTGATGAATGTCCAGTTCGTCAATCAACACTCGGGAGGGCTTACGCCATGGCCACGATCACGCGTAGTACGAACCGGCCGCCAGCGGAAGCGCTGGTTGCCGGCGACCGGGACCTGATGAAGGCGCCCATGAAGGATGCGCTGCAGGAGCTGCTGAGCGCTGCGCCCAATGAGCGCAGCCAGACGCGAAGCGGCTATCGTGCGGCTACTACGGCCGCGCTTTGGTGACGCGCATCGGCAAACTCGAGCTGCGCGTGCCACGTGATCGGCATGGCGAATTCTCAACTGCGCTGTTCGAGCGCTATGCGCGCAGCGAGAAGGCGTTGGTGGCGGCGTTGGCCGAGATGTACGTGCAGGGTGTGTCTACGCGCAAGGTCAAGGCGATTACCGAAGAACTGCGCGGTCGCAGCGATTCCGGCGATCAACAAAGGGCTGATGCGACGCTGGCGAAGTTTGTACACCGGCCGCTGAAAGAAGCGTATCCGTATCTGATCGTCGACGCGTGCTATGAGAAGGTGCGTGAGTCGGGCGTGATCCGTTCGCAGGCGGTGCTGATCGCCATCGACATCCACTGGGAGGGCCGCCGGCTGTGGAGTTGGCCAACCGCGAAAACCAGTCGAGTTGGAAAGCGTTCCTTCTGGCGCTCAAGAAGCGCGGCCCTGTCAGGCGTCGAGTTTGTTGCCTCGGACGACCACGGGCGTTCGGCACTGCGTGCTACGCCCCTAGCGCAGCACGCCGCACAGAAGGATCAACTGAAACCACCGGCATCCGGTTTCTGCACAATTTGACGCACACAACTGGAGTTCAGTTATTCGCGGCAGACACAGTTCGAGGCGCCGCCTCGGCAGCCTTTGATAAATCTCTAACCGCCAACACACATTAGCGTTCCAAGTTCTCGCATCAGACTGCAGACGCAAAACCGTGTCCCAAGTCGGGACACACCTGGTGGATACCTTGAAAAACTTCCGCGAAAGATGCCGCGCCGCGAGTGTCCCAAGTTGAGACACTTCAGCGGGTTGTGAGGAATTCCTGCTATCGCGACACCGATGCAAGAAATCGATGTAAGTCGACCCAATGCGTCGAAAACATCAGCCGTTATCAGCAAATAGTTGGGCGATCAAATCCCGGATTTGCCGCTCCTTGTCAGCGGTCAACATCCCCGCTTTGATTTTGACTGTCAGTCCCACCGAGTCTTTCGTGATCGAGCCAGCTTGCGATCCGCCCGCGAAAATCTTGTCAATGCTGCGATCGCTGACACCGACCGCGGGCTTGCCCTCATCGTCCAACGCCTGTTTGATCGCCTTGCCGAATTTCGACTGATCCAAATCGCCCGCCACTACCTTGGACCACAAACCTCTCGCAATTTCAAACGCGGCGCCGTTACGCCCGCGGAGTACGGAAACCACATTCTCTGCCGCCGTCGCGCCCAGCAGCCTAGGTTGCACGTCCAGATCCTGAACCACAAAATCCGGCAACTCTCCAAACGACAGATAGCGATAAAGCTCCGAACGAGAGATGCCCAACGCTTCGGCCATCCGCTTCCGATTCGGAAACTCCTTCTCCGTCCGTCGAATCGACCGTGAAATCTCGTAGTCGCACAAATCTTCGCGCGCTACGTTTTCCACGAGGGCGAGCATAGCCATCTCTTCATCCGACAGATCGACAACCAGAACTTTGATCGACTCCTTTCCGATCATCTTGTGCGCGCGCCATCGACGCTCGCCCGCCACGATCTGATATCCCGAGCCGACACGTCGAACTACGATCGGTTGAACCAGTCCGGCTTCGCGGATCGACTCGGCAAGTTGAACGAGCTTTGCGTCGTTGAACACCTGTCGTGGCTGCCAAGGATTCGGGACGATTTCCGAAACCGGCGCTTCCGATGCGGGACCGGCTTGCTCCAACTGGGCAATGCGCTGCTGTGCGGCAGCGAGCGCAGCGGCCATTCCCGGCGCAGTGCGCGGGCTCACGGCCTTCTCTTGCTGCGGATCGAGTTGAATGTCTTTTGCCGCCCGAACTTCAGCGGTCTTGCTCATCATGCGGTCACGAAGGCTGCTCATTGTCCGGCCCTCCATTGCTCGACATACTGGTCATCGATCCATTTGCAGTAATCCACCATCGGCTGCTTCACACGTGCCAGCGTTTTCGCCACCGTCTCCGCGCGTGACAGGTCGAACACGGTAGAGAAGGCCAAGGCACCGTTGCTCATGACCGAGCTCGCCGGAATTTCGGTGGTATGCAGCCAATCTCCATAAGCACGCTGCGACCACGAGCGAACAACCGGAGCAGACGAGGTATTTCCGTAATCGACTCTTGAAAGGAGCACCGAGACGAAGTCATAGGTCTTGTCCACTTCGTGCTCGACAAAACCATTGGCGACCTCCGCAAACAGAGACCAGAACGAGACCGAAGAAATGAAGTCGAGGCTCTCGGGAACAAGCGGCATCACCATCGAATCAGCTGCCATCAGTCCGTTTAGCGTCATATAAGAAAGCGACGGCGCGGTGTCGAGAATGATGTAGTCGTATTGCGCGCGCAGCGGTTCGATCCCTTTGCGCAATACCGACCAGAACTCGAAGTTCGCATTCGTCTTTTGCGCAGTCGGCAGATGAAACTCGGCGTCATGCAGATAGTTGTGAGCCGGGATTACGTCCAGACCGTCCCAGTACGTACTCTGCACCTTCGCGGAAAGGCCTCCCTCGATATCCGGATCGTAGATATACGGCAGGACGGTATCTTCCCAGGTCACATCTTTCTCCGCGTACAAACCACAGAGTTCCGAAAGCGATGCTTGTGGGTCGAGGTCGATCATGAGAACCTTGCGGCCGCGCAGACTCAGTCCTTGGCCGATGCACATCGACGTCGTGGTCTTGCACGACCCGCCTTTGAAGTTCGCTGTGATCAACACGCGACCGCGATGCTCACGCGTCCCTGATACAAGCGGCGTCTGGTAGATATCGGAGACCTGTTGTACCCAGGTCCGGGCATCCTTCAGCGAGAAGATGCGGGCGCGCCCTGTCCCGTGGGTTTCGCCCGGCGGCAAGTCGCTTCCTTCCTTGGTCGCCAAATAGTTGATCTTCTGCCGGTCGATTCCGCACATGTCCGACAGTTCGCCTATTGTGAAGGCGGGAGCCGTCTTCCGCGGCCGGGGGGCCAGGATCTGATCTCGCAGCTCGTTGGTCATGACCGACAGACGTTCTGCAAACTCTCCCAAGTTGGAGAGTTTTACCCGCCGATTAATCCCGGGGAGTTCACTCAAATTCATTCGCGCGCTTCCTTTTAAGTCCACGGTGAGGCGTTTTCTTCACGCTCAGTGGTGTTTCCACGGTTTTGGTGTAACTGAATGTCGAACCGTAGAATACTCGCCACAGCGATGAATGGCTATTGGAATTGATTGAAATTTGCTGTCAGCGAGAGCTGGTGAAAAAAGACGTCTTCTTTCAATGACTTGCGAGTCATTGTGAACCTCGTTTGCAGCATGAGTTCCCGAATTCGTCAGATGAACGGGTTCAGAAATTCGAGCAACCCCTCGCTCCCGACACAAAATACCTCACCGGCGCGCATCGAAAGCGGACGCGGGGTCATCTACTAGCGCAGTCAATCACAATTCGCCTCACCTCTAATTTGTGCCTCGACTTGACTGAAACGGCGAAAACCTTCGGAAAGATTCTTCCGAGCGTCCTTGCGCAAAGATCCGCCGTGCATACCGGTTGTTAGTTATTTTTTAAACAACAAAACCTACCACCACTAACTAGCACATCACACTTCTCGTTAAATCATAGAGTTACGCTCGAATTGTGAGGTGTATTGTGTCGCGGGTGATGTTGATTGAGCGAGATAGTGCTGTGTTTACCCCGCTACAGTGAGGCGAATTGGCGTCAGAGGTGAGCGGTTTACGCGTGACGGTGAGGCGAATTGTGAGGAAGATCGCGCAAGGTGAGGTTTCCTGTGTCTGCACGGCATAAAGGTGAGGTAGTTTGTGTTGACAGCTCACCTTGCAGCCGTTAACGTACCGCTCGACAACCAAATGCGGCACTGGAGACGGAGGCGGAATGACGACAGCAGGGCAGGTGGCCACGTCCAGGCAACTGGCGCTGGCTTTATTCGACGATGCGAATGCCGAGGGCTTGCCCGTCGAAGCTGCCCGATCGGACATCGGTTTTTCGCGCAAGAACGTGCTTATCCGGATCGTCGACCTCGGCGTGGCAGCGCGTCGCCTCATCGATGCGGCTTATTTCATCGTCGCACAGGAAGATAAGGTCCACGATCTCTACGATGTCGAACTGGACTATTTCAAGTGGCTGATGCGCTACTCGAGTCGCAACAACGCGCACCTGGAACAGGTAATCACGGAGGCGCAGCGAGCGCTCATTCAGGCGACTGCCGACCCTGACGCTGACGGATCCAAGCCGTTTGGATCGGTTCAACTGATCGGACGGATCTCGTATCTGGGAGGCCGATTCCAGTTTCGCGTACCTCCTGATCTCATCGGGATCATTCGCGGCCCCGGAAAGTCTCACTGGCTAAGCCTGCGCATCACGTCTCTTTTCACGCTCAGCTATGCGCGCGTGATGTACGACCATCTTCTTCCTTACGCGGCCGAGGGCTTAACCGACTGGTTCACACTCGACGAATTGCGCGCGTGGCAGGGAACGATGGGCGCGAAGGCTCAGGAATTCAAATACTTCAAGCGGGACTGGCTTGCACCGGCAGTGGACCAGATCAATGAGGTGTCCGATCTATCCCTGTCGTACGAGACGCGCAATGAACCGGGCTCTCGCAAGATCGGACGCATGCGCTTTCGCGTTGAGCGAAAGGAGATGGCCGAGCGCCTGCTTCACACGCACGAGCACGCGCAGGCGCTGTATCAGACGCTCAAACAGGAAATCGGTCTGTCCAGCGCACAGTTCAACCAGATCGCTTCCGACAGGGACACCTACACCGACGAACGCCTGGAGCAGGCAATCGAACGCACGCGCTTTAGCCTGAAGCTCGGCAAAGTGTCGAAGAGTCCGGCGGGCTTTTTCATGAAGGCGCTGAAAGAAGGCTGGATCGTCTCGGATGCAGAGCGTCAGATGGTCCAGATTCAGGTAGACCTCGCACTGACCGATCGACGCGAAGCCGAAGCGAAGGAGCAGGCTGAAGCGCGTCGGGCATTGCAGGTCGCAGCTCAGGACGTGAACGCTCAAAACCGGATCGTCGATGAAGTCCGTCGCGGCTGGGAAGTTTACGAAGCCGCGACGCCACGGCAGCGAGAGGATTGGCGGCGCACCTACAAGACGAGTCCAGCCGGGAAACTGACCTTGCGCAGGCTGGGCATCGATCCATCGAGCGATCTCGTCGAACACATCATTCACAAATATCCCGACCTGAGAGACGGATTCTCGGGATACGTCTTCAACAAGATGCGGCCCGGGAAGGCCAGAGGCTGATAGGGCAGGGATAGGGACGCAGTTTCGCAATCGCCACGCTGCAACTAACGGTCTAACACAATCACCTCCTTGCACGTCGAACGGTGCGATCGAGCACCGACTTCACGACGCTACAGGCCACGGCTAGCAAGATGGTCAACACGCACAATGTGCACTCGGCGCGCCCGATGCCTTGTCCACCCGATACGGTGACTTTCGGGCGCGCGTCGCTGCTGTGCCGCTATCCCATGACGCCGCGCCGAGACCGCCGCGATGCAAACAGCACGGCATTCAGAGCCACGTGCCGCCCTGACGTTCGCTCGGCTCCTGTTCCAGTGCGTCGAAATCGTGAATCCAGTCGAGATGGCGCATCAGGCTGTCGCGGCCTCGAAGTCGAGCGTTGCGTTCCAGCGCCTCGGGCCCGTCCGGAAGATGCAGCACGTCCGCCGTCGCGATCGACGCATATTGCACCTTGCGCGTGCGGCCCCGGCGTAGCCGCTCGTAGGCCTCCTGCGCCTCGCGCCACTGCCCCGAACCGGCCTTCGCCAATTGCGCGGCCAGAACCACAGCATCTTCGATCGACTGATTGGCGCCCTGACCGTGATGCGGCACGAGCGCGTGCGCGGCGTCGCCGATCAGCGTCACACGCCCTTTGCTCCAGCGTCCCAGTGGCGGGCGATGGAACAGCCCCCAGCGCTGACTGATCGGCGTCGCCGTGATCATCTGCACGACGGCCGGATGCCAGTCCTTGAACAGGCGCAACTGCTCGCCCTCGCTCGCCGTCACGACCCAGTCACGCGATGGCCACGGCGACGGATGACGCTCGACCAGGAGAAAGTTCTGGTCGCCTTCGTCGCCGATCGGATAGTGAAGCAGGTGACCCTGCGGACCCATCCAGAACTGGATGGCTTCGGGATCGGGCAGCAAATCCATGCGTCCGGCCGGCACGACGCCACGAAAGCCCGAGCAGCCCGAATACAGCGCGTCGTCGTAGCCGAGCATCCAGCGGCGCGTGATCGAGCGCGCGCCATCCGCGCCGATCACCAGATCGGCATCGACGCGCCGGCCGTTGGCGAAACTCAGACTCACGCGATCCGGATGCTGCACGAGATCGATCAGCCGATGTCCGAGACTGATGCGTTCGAGCCCGACCGCTTGCGACAGCACAGCTTGCAAATCGGCACGATGCACGCCCCAGTACGAACCGCCGAACTGCTCCCGATAGCTCGGTGCGCCGCTATGCTGCCCGATGACTTTGCCGCTGCGCCCGTCGCGATAGATCAGCGCGGGTATGTCGGCGCACACCGCGTCGAAGGCTGAACGCAGCCCCATGCGCTCGTAGAAGCGTGTCGCATTCGCCGACAGCGCGACGGCCGCGCCGACTTCGCGAAGCGCGTCGGTCTGCTCGTAAAGCTGCGCGTCGACGCCGTGTTCCCGCAGTGCGAGCGCGAGCGTGAGGCCGCCGATACCCGCTCCGACGATGGCGATTTTCAGATCCAGCTGTCCCATGATGTGTCTCCGTGTGTTGAGTCCGCGCTTGCATTCTCAGCAGCCCACCGGCATTCCACAATAAAATGGGACGAATGCGCATCATCACCACAATCAATGAGCGCCAGATAGCCGGATCATGGAACTGAACGACATCGATCTCAATCTGCTGCTGCTTTTCCAGCGACTGATGCAGGAACGGCGCGTGTCTTCCGTCGCCGAGCAGATGAACATGAGCCAGCCCGGCGTGAGCAATGCGCTCGCCAAGCTGCGTCGAAGACTCGGTGATCCGCTGTTCGTGCGCGGACCGGGCGGCGTGGTGCCCACGCCATTCGCGCTGCGCCTGGCCGAGCCGGTTTCACATGCGCTCGCGACCCTGCACGCCGCGCTCAACCCCGCGATGGGTTTCGATCCGCTGCGCGCCACGGGCACGATCACGATCGGCATGACGGATATCGGCGAGGTCGTTTTTCTGCCCGCGCTGGTCGAACGGTTGTCCCGCGAAGCGCCGGGCATCGCGCTCAATACCGTGCGCGACTCGGGCGTCAATTTGAGCGACGAGATGGCCGACGGCCGGGTGGATCTCGCCATCGGCCTGTTGCCGCAACTCAAGGGCGGCTTCTATCAGCGTCGTCTGTTCGATCAGCGTTACGTCTGTCTGTTCAGGCGCGGTCACGCACTGGAAGACGCGCCGCTCACGCTCGCGGCGTGGCGGGAAGCCGAGCATCTCGTCGTGGTGTCCGCCGGCACGGGGCACGGCCAGGTCGAAGACTGGCTGAAGCGGCGCGGCGTGCAGCGCCGTGTGCGATTGACGGTGCCGCACTTCATGAGCGTCGGCTATATCCTGCAACGCACCGATCTGATCGCGACGGTGCCGGAGCGGCTGGCCTTGCAACTGGCACAGCCGTTCTCGCTCAGCCTGCGTGCGTTCCCTTCGACCCTGCCCGCCGCGCCCATCCATCTGCTGTGGCACGCGCGCGTTCATCAGGACGAAGGCAATCGCTGGCTGCGAGGCGTCGCGATCGAACTGTTCGCGGACGCCGCGAAGGACACGCGTAAATCGAAATTCGCGCAATGAGATCGTGGCCCGGCGGCAAGCCCGGACGATTTGCGCTAGCCTGTCCGGCTCAAGTCCAATTTTCACGAAGCATATGTCTCGTATTCTCCAAATCGACTTCGTTTCCGACATTGCCTGTCCGTGGTGCGCCATCGGCCTGTCTTCCCTGCAACGCGCACTCGAGCGTATCGGCGATGACGTCGATGCGCGCATCACGCTGCATCCGTTCGAGCTGAATCCGGACATGGGTGCGCAAGGCGAGCGCATCGTCGATTATCTCGGCCGCAAGTACGGCCGCACGCCCGAGCAGATCAGCGAGACGCAGGCGATGATCCGCGAGCGCGGCGCGCGTGAAGGTTTCGCCTTCGGTGAACGCAACTGGGTCTACAACACCTTCGACGCGCATCGGCTGCTGCATTGGGCGCGTATCGAAGGCAAGCAACTGCCGCTCAAGCTCGCGCTGCTGCGCGCTTATCACGGTGAGGGCAAGGATACGAGCGATCGCGACGTGCTCATCGATGCGGCCCGAAGTGTCGGCCTCGACGGCGAACAGGCGCGCGCCGTGCTCGAAGCGGGCGCCTATGCAGACGAAGTGCGGGCCGAAGAACGGGAGTTCCAGCAACTCGGCATTCAGTCCGTGCCTGCGATCATCTTCGACAACAAGTATCTGGTGAGCGGCGGCCAGCCCTCCGAAGCGTTCGAGGAAGCGATCCGGAAGATCATCGGCGAGCGCGCTTGACAGAACCGCTGCGGCGTCGGTGTCATCGGCGCATCGCTTCTAGCCGGGACGTTTGTTCTTCGCGAGGAACCGGTCGAGTTGCGCGGCGAAGTTTTTCCCGTCGCGTGGCGCGTAGGGCGGAGGTCCGCCCGTCTGCACGCCGGAGCCGCGCAACTGATCCATCATCGCGCGGATCGACAGACGTTCGTCGATGTTGTCCGCATTCATCCATTCGCCACGAGGATCGAGCGCGAACGCGCCCTTCGCGATGACCGAGGCGGCAAGCGGAATGTCCGCCGTGATGACGAGATCGCCGGCCTGCGCCATCTCGACGATGCGGGCGTCGGCCACGTCGAAGCCGGCTGGCACCTGAATTGCGCGTATCCAGGGTGAGGGTGGCGTGCGAAGGAATTGATTCGCGACCAGCGTCACGTTCACCTTCATGCGTGGGCCCGCGCGAAAGAGGATATCTTTCGCGACGGCGGGGCAGGCGTCGGCATCGACGATGATTTGCATCGGTTGGCTTTCCGGAATGATGTGTTGTCACGAACGCCCTATACTTCCCTGAACGCATGTCCTCCAAGCGAACGGAGAATCACCGTGAGAACGAAGCTAGCAAGCATTGCTGTGTCATTCTTCATGGGCGTTGCGGGTGCTTCGGCGGCCTCGCTTTCCTATGCTCAGGATACCGGTTCGACCGCCACTGACGCGACACAAGCCGCACCCACGACGAAAGCCGATAAAAAAGCCGCACGAAAACAGGCGCGCGCGAAGAAGAACGCCGAGCTGAAAAAGCTCGAGGACGCGGGCTACAACCCGGCCCGGGCCAACGACCCCAACTATCCCCAAGACTTGCAGAACGCTCAGAAAAAGGCGGGGATCGGTACGGGCGCCAGCCAATGATTTCACAGTCGGCGTGATCGCGCCGGCATGAACCTTCGCTTCGGCTTCGGCTTTCTACTCGGCCGGCCGCGCTTCGACGAGCCGATCCATTACGACCCGACAAGACGCGCCCGGCTTGGCCCGGTCGCGGCGTCGCGTTCCTTATCCGATCAAAAAACGTCTCGCAATTAGGGTTCTGGCCGCTTGCGCCCGGAATTCTCTTGCCCAACACTTCCTCTCATTCCGACTAGCCAGATGTCTGTCCGATATACCGGACACGAGTGATCGCTCGACTGATCGTTCTGATTCGTTCTGGAACCGGTTCCTTACATCATCCTCTCAATCAGGACCTGCACATGAAACTCTCGATCATCGGCGCCAGAGCGCTCTCGCTCTTCATCATCGCCGGGGCGCTGGCGATGTCGGCGTGCACCAAGGTTTCCACGCCGGCCGAAGGCGGCGGCGCGGCTGCGGGTTCTTCGACACTCCAGGCGGTGCTGCAGCGCGGGACCTTGCGCGTTGGCGACTGCCTGACCTTCGCGCCGTTCGGCTTTTACGACAAGAACGGTCAGCCCGACGGCTACGACGTCGATCTTGCCAAGGAGCTGGCCAAGCAGATGGGCGTCAAGCTCGAAGTGGTGAACACGACGAGCGCGAACCGGATTCCGAACCTGCAGACGAGCAAGGTCGACGTCGTGTTCTGCAACTTCACGCGCAACCTGGAGCGCGCGAAGGTCATCGAATTCACGACGCCGTATGTCGTCGCCAGCGAGGCGCTGCTCGTGAAGAAGAGCAGCGGCATCCAGTCGGTGAAGGACATGGGCAACCGGACCATCGCCACCGTGAAGGGCTCGACCAACGGCGACGAAGTCCGCTCGCTGAACATCCCGATCAAGATCCAGGAATACGACAGCTCGCAGGCCGCGATCCTCGCTGTCAAACAAGGTCAGGCGGACGCGATGATCGAGGACAACAACTTCCTTGCCTATCAGGCGACGCTCGATCCGGAACTGACCGTCACGAACGAAGCGCTCGTGCCGCTCGAGTACAACGCATTCGGGGTGAAGGCAGGCGATCAGGCATGGCTCAATTACCTGAACCTGTTCCTCTTCAACATCAATGCGTCGAAGCTCAATGCGCAGCTCTACAAGAAGTGGTTCGGCACCGATCCGCGCTTCCCGCTCAATCCGCAGTTCTGAGGGACAAGCCAATGTCGAAATCGCATGAGACCGGAATGATGCGGAGGCGGAAATGAGTTACGAATGGCTGACCTTGTGGGGCTATGTTCCCGAGTTCCTGAAAGCCGGCTGGCTGACGCTGCAGGTGACGCTTCTTGCGTTCGTGCTGTCGGTGTTGCTCGGTCTGCTGACGGCGCTGGCGAGCATGTCGCCGGTCGCACTGATCCGGTTCGTCGCGCGGGCTTACGTCGAAATCATCCGCAATACGCCGGTGCTCCTGCAGATTTTCATTGTGTTCTTCGGCTTGCCGTCGGCGGGCATTTCGCTCGACGCATACTGGGCGGGCGTGATCGCACTCGGACTCAACGTGGGCGCCTATCTGTCGGAAGTGTTTCGCGCGGGCATCCAGTCGGTGCCGCGCGGTCAGCTCGAAGCCGCGGGCATTCTCGGTCTCGAGCGCGGACAGATCTTTACCGAGATCGTCCTGCCGCAAGCCGCGCGCGCCGTCTATCCGGCGATCGTCAACTATCTGATTCAGCTGCTGCTCGGCACGTCGCTCCTGTCCGCGATCGCGCTGCCCGAACTCACGGGCACCGCGACCGTGATCAACTCGCGCACGCTGCTCTATATCCAGACCTTCGCGGTCGTGCTCATCGCGTATCTGGTGTTGAGCAACGTGCTGTCCTGGATCGCGGGCCAGCTCGGCGCGCGCATGTTTCATCCGCCTCTGGTCGTCCGGCCGCGCGCACGCTTCGGCGGCTTCGCGTTGCGCCGCGCCAATCGCGTCTGATGCCCGAACCGGAGTCGGATCATGTCAATTGAATTGCTGAGAACCAGTCTGTCGATCCTGCTGCAAGGTCTGGTGACGACGCTCCTGCTGTCCGTCGCATCGATTGTCGGCGGCACGCTGATCGGGCTGCTCGCGGCCGTATTGCGATCGTTCGGACCGTGGGGCACGGACCGGATCGCGCGGCTCTACACCGAGCTCTTTCGCGGCACGCCAGTCCTGATCACGCTGATGTTCATTTACTTCGGCGTCTCGTACTTCGGTTATGCGATCGATGTGTTCGCAGCCGGCGTGATCGGTCTGAGCGTCTATCAGGGCGCGTATATCGCCGAAGTCTTCCGCTCCGGGATCGAATCGGTGGCGAAGGGCCAGTGGGAAGTCTCGCAGATTCTCGGTCTGTCGCGCACGCAGGCGTTCGCGTTCGTCGTGTTGCCGCAGACCGGCCGGATCGTGCTGCCGCCGCTCATCGGCCAATATCTTTCGCTGATCAAGGACACGTCCATCGTCAGCATGATCGGCATGTCCGAACTGATGCACGGCGGGCAGGCGATCGTCGATCGTATCGGCAAGCCGGTCGAGATTTACGGACTCGTCGCACTTATCTATTTCGTCGTGTGCTTCCCGCTTTCGCAATGGGTGCGCCACCATGACCGCAGGAGACTGTCGTGAGCAATCAAAGCCAGACCAAGCCCATCATTTCGCTCTCGGGCGTCAGTAAAGCATTCGGCGCGACGCGCGTGCTCAACGAGATCAATCTCGATGTGCGCGCGGGCGAAGTGCTCGTGCTGATCGGCGCGTCGGGTTCGGGCAAGAGCACCGTGCTGCGCATCATGGCTGGACTCGAAACGACGGATTCGGGCGAAGTATGGGTCAATGAGGTGCCGCTGCACGACCCGAAACGCGCGCGCGACATCCGCGGTCATGTCGGCATGGTGTTCCAGCAGTTCAACCTCTTTCCGCACAAGACCGCGCTCGGCAATGTTACGCTCGCGCTGATCAAGGCGCGCCGCATGAGTCCCGCCGATGCCCGCAAGCGCGCGATGGAAGTGCTCGATCGCGTCGGGCTCGCGGAACGCGCGGACCACTATCCGAGTCAGTTGTCCGGCGGACAGCAGCAGCGCGTCGCGATCGCGCGTGCGCTCGCCGTCGAGCCGGGCATCATGTTCTTCGACGAAGCGACGTCGGCGCTCGATCCCGAACTCGTCGGCGAAGTCACCGAAGTGATGCGCGGACTCGCGCGCGATGGCATGACGATGGTCGTCGTCACGCATGAAATGGGGTTCGCGCGCAAGACCGCGGATCGCGTCGTGTTCATGGACAAGGGCGTGATCGCGGAGCAGGGCGAGCCGGAGCAGATTTTCGTCAATCCGTCGAACGAGCGCACGCGGCAGTTCCTGCATCGCGTGCTCGATCATTGACGCATATGGAGTAAATGAATGGCTGTCACGGAATCGTCGCGAGCAAGAGGCGTGGACCGCGTCATTGCGATGTTTCGGCAATTGCACCTCGCTCAGCGTCCGATGACGATGCGCGAACTGATCGAAGCGACCGGCGCGCCGCGTTCGAGCATCTACGAGCTGGTCGCGATCCTGACCGATGTCGGCTGGCTCGAAACCTCGGCCGACGGCAGCGTGTTCTTCGGCCGTGAGATGCACTACTACGGCTCCGACTACGCGACGCACAACGACCTGATCAGCCGCGCGCATCAATCGATTCTCGCGCTGGTGCGCAAGTACGACGAGACCACGCAGTTGTGCATGCTCGAGGGCAACAAGTACACGGTGGTGTTGTCCGAGAACAGCGCGCGCCCGTTCAACATCAGCTCGGACATCGGCGTGAGAGTGCCGATTCCGTGGACCGCGACGGGACGTCTGCTGCTCGGTCACATGAACGCCGAGGAAATCCGCGCGCTGATTCCGGCCGAGGACTTCACGCTCGACAACGGCGTGCATATCGACTTCGATGAATTCATGCACGACGTCCGGATCGCGAAGGATCAGGGGTATTGCTGCACCGAAGGATTGTCGAACGCGTTTCGCCTTTGCATGGCCGCGCCCGTTTGCGATCGCGCCGGATTGCCGGTCGCGGCGCTGTGCTTCATGACCGGCCGCGACACCGATCCGCAACGACGGCAGGCGATGCTGGACGACCTGTTGCAGTCGGCCAGGGCGCTGTCGCACAGATGATATCGGCCAGGGAACATGACCACACAAGCCGCGGATGACGATCAGCTTCGACGAATCACCGAGCTCGAACAGGAAAACACGGCGCTCCGGGAGGTGAACGACATACTGCGCAAAGCGGTGGCGTACTACGCGCCGCTGTTCGAGCGCGAGATGGCGTCGCTGCGACGATCGGCGCCGGATGCTTAAGGCAGACGCGCGACCGACATCGCATCGCCCGACGGCGCCCATCCCAGTCCGAGACTCTTCTGCAGCGCGACGAAATCTCTCAGCAATTCGCCCTGCGCGGCCACCACGTCCTGTTGCGCGGCGAATTGAGTGCGCTGCGCGTCGAGCAGATCGATGAGCGTCGACACGCCCGCCGTGTAACGCTGCCGCACGAGCGTGGCCGACCGCTCCGCCGACGCCTGCACCTGCTGCAGCCGCACCACGTGCTCGCGCTGGTTGCCGTAACGCGACAACGATGAATTCGCGTCCTTCAGGGCGCCGAGCACGGTTTTTTCATAGCGCGCTTGCGCTTCGTCGCGTGCGGCTTCGGCGGCATCGACTTTCGCCGCCGTGCGCCCGAAGTCGAACAGATTCCATTGCAGATACGGCACGCCGACCCACGAGAAATTCTGCTTGCGCAGCAGATGACTCGGCTCCGACGCGGAGAAGCCGATATCGCCGAGCAACGTCACCTTCGGAAAATAGTCGGCGATATGCTCGCCGATCTGCGCATTGCTGGACGCAAGACGCCGTTCGGCCGCGCGGATATCGGGACGTTGCTGGAGCATGGTCGCCGGATCGCCGATCGGCACCGACGAAGGCAACGCGGGCAACGGCGCACGCGCGCCGAGTTCGGCATCGAGCGCGCCGGGCGCGCGGCCCGTCAGCACCGCGAGCTGGTCCAGCGAATCGGTGATCTGCACCTGCAACGGTACGAGCGTCGCGCGCGTGGTGTCGACCTGCGTCGTGAGTCGCTCGACATCGACTTCCGCCGCCGTGCCGCGCGCGCGACGCTGCTCGGTGAGCGTGAGCATCTGCTGCTGATACTCGGCCGTGCGTTCGGCGAGCGCGAAGCGTTCCTGCTGATCGCGCAAATCGATATACGCCGATGCCACTTCCGCCGCAAGCGACACTTGCGCATCCGAGAGCTCGGCGTGCACGGCGTCGGCTTCGCCGGATGCCGCTTCGATCGCGCGGCGCGTGCCGCCGAAGAAATCGATTTCCCACGAGGCATCGAAGCCGATCGTATAGAAGTCGACGGGACCGCGCCCCGTGGACCCCGACGAACCCTGATCGCCCGACGAGGAGCCGAAGATCGAGGTGTCCGGCGAGCGCATGCGCAGCGCCGCCGCGCTTCCCGACACTTTCGGCAACTCGTTGGCGCGCTGTCCGCGCAGTTGCGATCGCGACTGACGCAAGCGCGCCTGCGCCATCTTCAGATCGGGATTGTGGGCGAACGCGGCATCGATCAGCGTGTTCAGTTGCGGATCGTTCAGCGCTTGCCACCACGCCGCGGGCGCGTGCGTCGCGACGACGCCTTGCGCCGGCGCGCGCACGAACGCGCCGCTTTTCGCGGCGTCGGGCGCGATCTCGGGCGCGCCGCGATAGTCGGGCCCGACCGTGCACGCGGCGAGCGCGGAAGCGGCGAGCGGAAGCAGGGCGGTCAGGCGAAGCGTGCGAGGGAACATCGTCGAATGGTTCATCAATCAGTGGCCGGCGGACGGCATCTCGCCGGGTTGAGCGCGCGGTGTCTTGAGCAGGAGCGCGAGCGGCAGACACGCGAGCAGCGCGATCGCCAGCACGTAGAAGGTTTCGGAGTAGGTCATGACGATGGCCTGCTGGCCGATTTGCGCCGACAACTGGCCGAGCGCCTGCATCTTCGCGTGCGCGATGTCGCCGCTTTGCGCGGCGAAGTTCGCGGCGCTCGCGGCGATGCGCTCCTGGCCGATCACGGAATTGGCCGTCAGCGATTCGCGGATCGACGCGGCGTGAAAATCGTTGCGCCGATCGATCACCGTGCCGATGATCGCAAGCCCGACCGAGCCGCCGAGATTGCGCGCCATGTTGTAGAGGCCCGCTGCATCGCCCGATTCTTCGCGCGAGACCGCGGCCATCGACGCCTGATTGAGCGGCATCATCGCGAGCATCTGGCCGAAGCCGCGCAAAATCTGCGACCAGAAGAAATCGTGCCCGACGCTTTGCGCGGTGAGCGAGATATCGAGCAGGCAGCTCGCGGCGAAAAACAGCAGGCCCGTGATGACGAGCACGCGAAAATCCACCTTGCCGAGCAGACGCGGCAGCACCGGCATGATGAGAAACGCGGGCACGCCCGACACGAGCATGATCGAGCCGGACTGCAACGCGTTGTAGCCCGCGACGATGCTGAGAAACTGCGGCAGCAGGAACGACACGCAATAGAGACCCGCGCCCACTGCGAACACGATGAGGATCACGCTCGCATAGCGCGGATTGCGCAGCAGCGAGAGCCGCACGATCGGCTTCTTCGCGACGAACTGCGAGATCGCGATGAGCAGAAATCCGAAGGCCGTGACGCACGTGAGCATCACGATTTCATTCGATTCGAACCATTGATTGCGCTGGCCTTCCTCGAGCACGACGGTGAGCGACGAGAGACCGATCGCGAGCCCCGCGATGCCGATCCAGTCGGCCTTGAAAAAGGACTCCCAGTGCGATTTCTCGGCCGGCAGCCCGGTGATGAGCAGCGCGACGAGCGCGAAGCCCACCGGCACGTTGACGAAGAAGCACCACGACCACGAGATGTTCTCCGCGAGCCAGCCGCCCAGCACGGGGCCGAGCAGCGGTCCGAGCAGGACGATCAGCCCGAAGATCGTCATGCCGACGGGCATCTGCTCGCGCGGCAGCCGCGTGCGGATGATGGTCTGCGCGGTCGGGATCATCGCGCCGCCGGTGAAGCCCTGACCGATGCGGCCCGCGACCATCATCGTGAGCGACGTGGAGAAGCCGCACATCACCGAGAACAGCGTGAACAGCACCGCGTTGCCGAGCAGGAAATTGCGCAGCCCGAATACGCGCGTGAGCCACGCGGCGAGCGGGATCATCACGATTTCCGACATCAGGTAGCCGGTCGAGATCCACGTGCCTTCGGTGCCGGTCGCGCCGATCTCGCCCTGGATCTGCGGCAGCGCCGAGTTGGTGATGGAGATGTCGAGCGTGGCCATCAGCGCGCCGAGCGCGCCGGCCGTGACCGCGATCCAGTCGCTCGCGCTCGCCCGATGCGCATGGGGTTGCACGCTGGCGCCGGCCTCAGTCATGACGGTTTTCCGCGGCGATGCGATGGCTGTCGTCGGTGGCGTTCTTCGTGTCGACATCGACCGTCACCGACAAGCCCGGCAGCAGCACCTTGCGCGTGAGCGGACCCGTATCGACGCGAATGCGCACCGGCACGCGCTGCACGATCTTCGTGAAGTTGCCGGTGGCATTCTCCGGCGGCAGCAGCGCGAACTGCGCGCCGGTGCCGGGCGCGAAGCTTTCCACGACGCCGTGCAGATCCGTGCCCTTGAGCGCATCGACGTGCAGCGTCGCGGGCTGGCCGACCCGCATGCGGCCGACCTGCGTTTCCTTGAAGTTCGCTTCGAGATAGAGCGCTTCCACCGGCACGACCGTCATGAGGCGCGTGCCCGGCTGCACGTACTGGCCGACGCGCACGGTGCGATCGCCGACGCGCCCCGCGACCGGGCTCACGAGCGTCGTGTCGCCGAGGTCGAGCTTCGACTGATTCAGTTGCGCCTGCGCCGCTTCCATCTGCGCGCGCGCCTGTGCGATCTGCGCTTCGGTCGCGCCGATCTGCGTCGAGGCCGAACGCGCGGCGGCGAGATTCGCGGCGAGCGTGGCGCGCGCCTGATCGCGCGTGGACACGAGGCTCGCGAGGCGCTCGGCGGTTTCGGCGCCCGTCGCGACGAGCGGACGATAGCGCGTCACGTCGTCTTCCGCGTGCGCGAGACTCACGCGCGACACTTCGGCCTGCGCCTTCGCCTGATCGGCGTTGGCGTGCTGCTGCTTCAATTCGGCTTCGGCGCGTTGAATGTCCGCGGCGCGGGCATCGAGCGTGGCCTTCGCCTGATCGAGCGATGCCTGATACTGCCGCGTATCGAGTCGCGCGAGCGGCGCGCCTGCCGCCACGGTCTGATTGTCGCCGACGAGCACCTCGGTGCCATAGCCGCTCACCTTCGGCGCGATGCTCACGCTGTCGGCCTTGAGATACGCGTCGTCGGTGGTTTCGATGAACCGGCCGACCGTCCACCAGCGCGCGCCCCACGCCACGCCGACGACGGCCGCGACGATGCCGAGCACGATCAGCAGGCGCTTGCGCGACGGTTTGCCTCGAGCGGCGTCGGCGGGCTGGCCGCCGTGCGTGGGCGCTGTGACTGACATGATTTCTCCGGGAGCTTTCGCGCTACCGCATGCGTGCGATAGCCTTCGATGAATGCGAGACAGCGAGGGCGTTCCGGGCGACAATCACCGCGCGACGCGCTCGCCAAACTAGACGATGCCGTCTAGTATGCACGAAACTAGACGCGAGCGTCTAGTTTGACCTGGCCTAAAGGAAACACGATGAAAAAGCCTCGCGCCGACGACGAAAGCGATTCGCAAGACCAGGAGCGCGGCAGCACCGTGCGTTCGCCGCTGCAGGCGCGCGGTCGCGCGCGCATCGAGGCCGTGCTGGACGCGACAGCCGGGCTGATCGTGGAAAAAGGTCTGGAAGGCGTGACGATGCACGGCGTCGCGCGGCGCGCACAGACGCCGATCGGCTCGATGTATCACTTTTTTCCGGATCGCGACGCCTTGCTCGCGGCGTTATGGGATCGTCACGCGGCGGCGCTGGAAGAACTGGAAGACGAGCTCTCGCGCATCGACGGCGAGACGTGGCGGGCGCTGTCGGCGGAAGCGGTGATCGATCGCATCATGACGCCGCACATCGAATACTTCGAGCGCAAGACCGATTTTCTGATTCTGATGTCGGTCATGCCGCACGACGAGGCCAGGAAGAAGCGCAAGTCCAGCATGATGCGCAAGGTGATCGACGCGCGCATGCCCGGCGTGAAAGCGTCCGAGCGCGAGCTTTACGTGGACATGCTCCACGCGCTCGCGAGCGGCGCGCTGGCCGTCAAACTGCGTCCCGCGATGGGCGATGTGCAGTTGGCGCGCCGCTATCTGCGCGAGGTGAAGCGGGCGCTGGCCGCCTACCTCGCTGCGGTGGAAGCCGCCGTGCTCAAGTGACGGCCGGCGCTGTCAGTCCGCGTCGGTCATCGGCCCGGGGACGATGAGCCGCTCCGGCGCATGCGAGCGCGCGAGTCGCGACACCGCGTAATAGAGCACGCCCGGCACGACGATGCCCACGATCCACGACACGTCCACGCCGCCGAGCGCATCGACCCACGGGCCGGTGTAGAAGCCCGTCGCGACGAACGGCATCTGCACGAGCACGCCGAGCGCATAGACCGTGAGGCCCGCGACGTTCCATCGGCCGTAGCGGCCGTCGACGTCGAACAGGGCGGGCACGTCGTAGCGTTCGCGCGTCACCCAGTAGTAGTCGACGAGATTGATCGCGCTCCACGGCGTGAAGAACACGAGCAGGAACAGCAGGAACGAAGAGAACGCCTTCAGGAACGAATGCTGTCCGGCCAGCGCGAGCCCGCTCGATGCCGCGACGCTCAGCAGCACGAACACGAGCCGCGTGCGTCCCGAAATCTCGCGTTGTCCGCCGAAGCCGGTGACGATCGCCGCCACCGACATCACGCTGCCGTATGCGTTGAGCGTGGTGATGGTGAGCTTGCCGAGCGCGATCGTGAAATAGAGCACCGCCGCGATCGCGCCGCTCGCGCCGAGTCCGACGATGAACGCAACTTCGTGCCCCGAGAAGCGCTCGCCGGCGAGCGCGGCGGCCAGCACGCCGAAGGTCATCGACACCTGCGCGCCGATCACCGTGCCGCCGAAGACGGCGAAGAAGGTATTGAGCGCGGAGGTCGACCTGGGCAGATAGCGCGAATAGTCCGCGACATACGGCCCATACGCGATCTGCCACGACGCCGACAGCGAGACCGCCAGCAGGAACGACGCGACGGTGAAGTGGCGGTTGGCGAGCAGCGTGTCGAGCGCGTGACCGTGCAGCAGGCTCGCGAACAGATACAGGAACGCGAGCGTGCCGACGACGCTCGATACGCGGCCCATCGCGTGAATGACGCGATAGCCGAGGCCGGTGAGCAGCACGACCAGCGCCGCGAAGATCAGGATCGACGTGGTGTTGTCGGTGTGCAGCAGCTCGCCGATCGCCTGCCCCGCGAGCACCGTGCCGCCCGCGGAAAAGCCGATGTACATCACGCAGACGAGCACCAGCGGAACGATCGCGCCGTACACGCCAAACTGCACGCGGCTCGAAATCATCTGCGGCAGGCCGAGTTGCGGTCCCTGCGCGCCGTGCAACGCCATCACGGCGCCGCCGATGACCTGACCGATGAACAGCCCGATCAGCGACCAGAACACGTCGCCGCCGAGCACGACGGCAAGCGCGCCGACGACGACTGCCGTCACCTGGAGATTCGCGCCGAACCACAGCGTGAACTGGCTGAACAGATTGCCGTGGCGTTCGGCGTCGGGAATATAGTCGATCGAGCGGCGCTCGATCAGCGACGCGTTCGCGGCGGGTGCCGAGTTGTTACGTTCCATGCTCGTCTCCTGAGCGGTGAGGAACTTCCGTTGGAGGATGGGTGCGCGATTCCAAGAGTCAGGCTGCGTCGACGAAGGCCGGCACGATGTCGTGCAGATCGCCGACGAGTCCGTAGTCGGCCACGCCGAAAATCGGTGCTTCCGGATCCTTGTTGATCGCGACGATCACCTTCGAATCCTTCATGCCGGCGAGATGCTGGATCGCGCCGGAAATGCCGACGGCCACATACAACCGGGGCGCGACGATCTTGCCGGTCTGTCCGACCTGATAGTCGTTCGGCACGTAGCCCGCGTCGACGGCGGCGCGCGATGCGCCGAGCGCCGCGCCGAGCTTGTCGGCGAGCGGCGCGAGCACCTTCGCGTAGTTCTCGCCGCTGCCGAGCCCGCGGCCGCCGGACACGATCGTGTGCGCGCTCGTGAGTTCGGGGCGATCCGGCTTCGTCGCTTCGCGGCTCACGAGGCGCGACAGGCCGCGGTCGGCCGCGGCCTCGATGTGCTCGACGGACGCGCTGCCGCCGTGTGCCGATACCGCGTCGAAGCTCGTCGTGCGCACCGTAAGCACTTTGACCTCATCGCCCGATCGAACCGTCGCGATCGCGTTGCCCGCATAAATGGGGCGCTCGAACGTGTCGGCATCGACGACGGCGGTGATATCGCTGATCTGCGCGACGTCGAGCGTCGCGGCGATGCGCGGCATCACGTTCTTGCCGAAGGCCGTCGCAGGCGCGAGGATGTGCGAGTAGTTCCGTGCGATCGGAACCACCGTCGCTTCGACGTTTTCCGCGAGCCCGGCTGCGAGTTGCGGCGCATCGGCGAGCAGCACCTTCGACACGCCCTCGATCTTCGCCGCCGCATCCGCCGCGCGCCGCGCTTCGTGACCCGCGATCAGCACGTCGATATCCACGCCGATCTTTTGCGCGGCGCCCACGGTCTTGAGCGTCGCCGCGCTGACCGATGCATCGTCGTGTTCCGCGATAACCAGAATTGTCATTTCCCGTCTCCTTCAAAGAACCTTGGCTTCGGTCTTGAGCCTGTGGATCAGCGCTTGCACGTCGGGCAGCTTCACGCCGGCGGCGCGCGTGGGCGGCTCGCTGACTTTCAGCGTGTGCAGGCGCGGCGTCACATCGACGCCGAGATCGGCGGGCCGGATCGTATCGAGCGGCTTCTTCTTCGCCTTCATGATGTTCGGCAGCGTGACGTAGCGCGGCTCGTTGAGGCGAAGGTCGGCGGTGACGACGGCCGGCAGTTTCAGCGACAGCGTTTCGCTTCCGCCGTCGACTTCGCGTGCGACGGTCGCGAACCCGTCGGCGATCGATATGTCCGATGCGAACGTCGCCTGCGGCAGGCCTGCGAGCGCGGCGAGCATCTGGCCGGTCTGATTGGAGTCGTCGTCGATGGCCTGCTTGCCGAGCATCACGAGCGAAGGCTTTTCCCGATCGACCAATGCCTTCAGCAACTTCGCGATCGCCAAGGGCTGCAAGTCCTCGGACGTCTCCACCAGCACGGCGCGGTCCGCACCGATAGCCAGCGCCGTGCGCAAGGTCTCCTGACACTGCGCGACACCGCACGACACGGCGATCACTTCGCTCGCGACGCCGGCTTCCTTCAGACGCACCGCGCCTTCGACGGCAATCTCGTCGAACGGATTGATGGACATCTTGACGTTCGCGATGTCGACGCCCGACTGATCTGACTTCACGGCCACCTTCACGTTCGCGTCGACGACGCGCTTCACGGCCACCAGGATCTTCAAGACTTCGTCTCCTTATATGGAATGCTAACTAGTGTCACGCAAACAGCAGACGCGCGATGACGGTGCGCTGAATCTCCGACGATCCTTCGTAGATTCGGAGAATGCGCGCATCGCGCACGAGGCGCTCGATGCGCATCTCGCGCGTAAAGCCGTAGCCGCCGTGAATCTGCAGCGCGCTGTCCGTGACGAACGCGACCATCTCCGAAGCGTAGAGCTTCGCCATCGATGCGAGCTCCGTGAACGGCTCGCCGGCGGCGCGTCGCGCGGCGGCCTGCAGCGTCAGAAGCCATGCGGCTTCGAGACGGGTTTTCATGTCGGCGAACATCCATTGCAGGCCTTGCTTGTTCGCGAGCGGCTCGCCGCCGACGTTGCGCTGCTTCGCCCAGTCGAGCGCATCGCCGAATGCCGCTTCGGCGATGCCGAGGCTCGTCGCCGCGACGTCGAGGCGGCTGTTGTCGAGCACCTTCATCGCGGTGCGAAAGCCGCTGCCTTCCTCGCCCAGCCGGTTCGCGGCGGGCACGACGCAGTCCAGCGCGACTTCGTGCGCCGGCGCGCCGTGAATGCCCATCAGCTTTTCGGGAGGCGCTACGGTGACGCCGGGCGTGTCGCGATCCACGACGAACGCGCTGATCCCGCGCGTGCCTTTTTCGGGCGAAGTCTTCGCATAGACGACGATGAATTGCGCCGCGTCAGCATTGGAAATGAAGTGCTTGACGCCGCGAATGTGATAGCTGTCGCCGTCGCGCAGCGCTTGCGTCGACATGCCCGCGGGATTCGAACCCGCCTGCGGCTCGGTCAGTGCGAATGCGCCGAGTTTCACGCCCGTCGCGGCGTCCGGCAGATAGCGGTCGCGCAAATCGTCCGAGCCGCCGATCAGGATGGAGTCGGTCGCCAGATAGTGCGCGCCGATCATCGACGACGTGGCCGCGCATGCCTTCGCGATTTCAGACAGCGCGAGAATGATCGCCGCCGGCGTTGCGCCGACGCCGTTCCAGCGTTCGGGCAGGTTCATGCCCATCACGCCGAGTTCGGCGAGCGCGCGAACATAACGCGTCGTCGGGATTTCTTCGCGATCGACCTGCGCCGCGTGCGGCGCGAGTTCGGCTTGCGCGTAGCGGCGGATCGCGTCCGCGATTTCGAGGTCGGCGTCGCTGACGCCCAATCGCTTAAGCAAGATCTTTCTCCTGAGTGAGTTCGGCGACGCCCGTGCGCACGACGCCGTTTGCCGCGAGTCCGGCGATTGCCGTCGCGTCGAGGCCGAGCAATTCTTCGAGCACTGCCGACGTGTGTTCGCCGATGCGCGGTGCGCGCGTCGTGCGCGTGGCGGGGTAAGCGGAGAACTTGAGCGGCTGGGCGGGCACGCGCAGGCTCGATCCGTCGGCGGCGGCGGTGTCGACGAGCAGACCGCGCGTGCGGGCCTGCTCGCTGTCGAGCGCTTGCTGGACGCTCTGGATCGGCGCGACGGGAATGCCCGCGCCGCTCAGCGCCGCGTTCACGTCGACGACCGAGCGCTGCGCCGCCCATCGCTCGATGCAGGCGCGCAGTTCGGCTTCGTGCTCGCAGCGCGACGCATCGTTGCCGAAGCGCGGATCGCCGGCGAGTTCGGGATGGCCGATCGCGTCGGCGAGTTGGCCGAAGAGCTTGTTGTTGAGCACCGCGACGACGAAATGACCGTCCGACGCGCGATACGCGCCGAACGGCGCGGAAGTCGGATGGCGATTGCCGACGCGCGGCTGCGCGATGCCCGTGGTCGCATAGCGGGCGACGAGCGCGGCGGTCAGGCTGAGCGTGGCGTCGAACATCGATACGTCGACGTGCGTGCCCTTGCCGGTGCGGTCGCGCGCGACGAGCGCGGCCAGCACGCCCCACGACGCGAAGATGCCGCTCACGACGTCGGACACGGAATCGCCGACGAGCGTCGGCTCGCCGTCGGGTGCGCCGGTCGCGTCCATCAGCCCGCACAGCGCTTGCAGAATGATGTCGTACGCGGGCCGGTGCGATTCGGGGCCGGTCTGACCGAAGCCCGACACGCTCGCGTAGACGAGCGCCGGGTTGCGTGCCGACAAGGTCTCGTACCCGATGCCCAGACGCGCGGCGACGCCGGGGCGAAAGTTCTCGACGACGACATCGGCCCGCGCACACAGCGATTGCGCGAGCATCTGCCCGTCAGCGGTCTTCAGATCGATGACGACGCTGCGCTTGTTGCGATTCATCGCGCTGAAGAGGCCGCTCTCGCCGTGCGCGAAAGGACCGATCGCGCGATAGTCGTCGCCGCCGGGCGGCTCGATCTTGATGACGTCGGCGCCGAGATCGCCGAGCAGCGCCGAACAGAGCGGCCCCGCGAGCACCCGGGAAAAATCGATCACGCGTATGCCGTCGAGCGGCAGCCTGGACACAGTCACGGCCTCATCTCCTGAAGTTCCGGCCAGATCGGCCGGTGTGATGATTCTGGTCGTGCCGGGCAATTAGATAAAATATCGGAATAAATTAACGGCTATAGGATTTTCGTATGGCTTTGTCGCTCAGGCTGCTGCGCTATTTCGTTGCGGCCGCGGAGCTGGGCAGCACGACCGCGGCGGCCAGCCAGCTCAACGTGTCGCAGCCGTCCATCTCGGTGGCGATCCGCGAGCTCGAAGCGCTGTTCGACGATCCGCTGTTTTCGCGCGGCGCCGGCACGCGCATGACGCTCACGCAGTTCGGCGAGCGCAAGCTTGCCGAGGCGCGGCGGCTGCTGGCGTCGGCATCCGCGTTCGCGACCGACGACGTCGGCGAGGAAGAGGGCGGCGAGGTGCGGATCGGCGTGTTTCGCACCATCGCGCCGGTTTATCTGCCGGGCGCGCTGGCGCTCGCGCAGGCGCGCCATCCGCGGCTGTCGGTGCGCTTCGTCGAAGGAGATTTGCCGCAACTGGAGACGTGGCTGCAGAAGCGGCAGATCGATTTCGCGCTGATGTACGACGTGGGCTTGCCCGACGACATCGAGCGCGAATGCCTCGCGGAACTGCGTCCGTACGGGCTCGTGCCCGCCGGCTCTCATCTCGCGAAGCGCAGGCGGGCCGTGTCGCTGCGCGATCTCGCGGCGGAGCCGTTCATCCTGATCGACCTGCCGCAAAGCCGCGACTTCCTGATGACGCCGTTCTGGCAGTGCGGCTTGTCGCCGAACGTCCGCTACCGGGCGGCGTCGATCGAACTGGTCCGCGGGATGGTGGCGAGCGGTCTGGGCGTGTCGCTGCTGATTACGCAAAGCCCGGCGGCGACGCAATCGCCGCTCGTGGTCGAGTGTCCGATTCAGGAGTCGACGGTGATTCAGCCGCTGGTGATCGCGAGACCGGCGCGTGCGGCGCGCATGCGCGCGTCGGAGTGGATGTCGGCCTGCGTGCGCGATGCGGTCGCCGACGCGATGCGCGCGCGGGCAGAGCGCAAGAACGGCACCGCCCGGCGACGCACGGACTGCGGCCAGGCGCCAGAATGAATGCCGCGATTTCGCGGCTGGCCACGGCGTTTCGTACGAAGATTATCCCGCGCGGTTTCCGCCCGAACGTTTCGCGCAATTCTTTTCTTCGCAACTAGCGCGCGGAAACGGGATAATGACTCGTCCAAAGAAAACACGCGGAGCGACAAGCAGGATTCCCTGACTGACGACAGTCAGCCGGGCGCCTGCGCTCCATTCAACACGAGTCTTAAATGTCCAACACTCCGGCCAGTATTCAAGGCGATTTTCTCAACGCGCTCAGAAAAGAACGCAAGCGCGTTTCCATCTATCTCGTTAATGGGATCAAGCTGACGGGCCATATCCAGTCGTTCGACACGTACATGGTCTATCTCAATTCGACTGCCGGATCCCAGGTTCTCTTCAAGCACGCGATTTCGACCATTTGCGAAGATCACGGCGGGCCCGCCCGACCGAATCATCGCGAACCGCGCGGCGCGAGCGACCGGCCGCCCCGTTCGCGCAGCTAGCGCGAGACATGCGGGACGGGGGAGGAATTCAGCGCGTCGCGGTCGCGGCGATCATCGCTGCGACCGCGTGGCCGGGCGGCGTCGCGCGGAAGGCGCGCTCGCCGGCATTCGCCTGACGCCCGGCCTGACGCCAGCCGGGATCGTCCGCGGTGATCATCCGCACGACATGATGGCGTGGCGCAATTCCTGATAGCTGCGCAATCCCGCCACACCGAGTTCACGGCCGATGCCGCTCAGGCCGAGTCCGCCCCAGCACACCTGCGGAAAGATCAGTTGCGGTGTGTTGATCCACACGAGCCCCGCGCGCAGCGCCTGACGATAGCGGCGTGCGGCGGCTTCATCGCGTGTCACGACGGTCGCCACGAGTCCGTAACGCGTGTCGTTGGCGAGCGCGATGGCTTCATCGTCGGTTCGGAACGATTTCACGCACGCGACCGGCCCGAACACTTCTTCGGTCCATAACACGTTGCCCGCATCCGGCTCCGCGACGACGACAGGCGCCATGAAAAAGCCCTCCGCGCAGGCACTGTCGAGCGCGCCGCTGAACGCGACGGTCGCGCCGTCGGCCACGCCCTGATCCAGCAGCGCCTGCACACGCGCACGCTGCGCGCGGGAAACGAGCGGGCCCATCGAGACGTTTTCGACGTGCGGCGGCGCGACCACGAGCGCGCGCACCGCCGTTTCGAGCGCGGCGACGAATTTGCGATAGACATCGTCGTGCACGAGGATGCGCGAGGTGGCCGAACACATCTGCCCGGCGTTCGTGAACGCGCCGCCCGTCGCGAGGGCGACCGCTTGTCCGATGTCCGCATCGGCGCGCACGATCAGCGCGGATTTTCCGCCGAGTTCGAGCGTCACGCGCTTCATGTCTTGCGCCGCGGCCTGCATCACCTTGCGGCCCACGGCCGTGCTGCCCGTGAACGAGATCTTGTCGACGAGCGGATGCGCCGCGAGCAGCGCGCCCACGTCGCCGCCGCCGTTGACGAGATTCACGACGCCGTCGGGGACGCCCGCCGCCGTCATGATCTCCGCGAGCAGATGCTCGACCGGCGAAGTGAATTCGGACGGTTTCAACACCGCCGTGCAACCCGCCGCTAGCGCGGGCGCGATCTTCCATGCGGTCGTGACCATCGGGAAGTTCCACGGCACGATCAGCGCGGCCACGCCGACGGCTTCGTAACGGCGTTCGCCCGTCACGGTGCGGTCGGGCAATGTCAGCGTGTCGGCGGCGAAGAGCGGAGCCTGCGCGCACAGATCCGCGTAGTAATCGAACGTGGCGATGGCATCGTTCACGTCGGTGTCGGCTTCGAGCGGAGGCTTGCCGCTGACCCGCTGCTGCATCGAGGAGAGACGCGCGCGGTCCGCCGAGAGCAGTCCGGCGATCTTGCGCAACACCTCACCCCGCGCAGCGGGCGTCCGGCTCCGCCATGCGTCGAGGGCGGCGTGTGCGGCGAGCACGGCGGCATCGACTTGCGCGGCATCGGCGTGTTCCTGCCAGCCGATCACCTCGCCCGTCGATGCATCATGGATTGCATTGCCGGATTCCAGCACCGATGCGCCGTAGCGCGTGCCCGCGATCGTCGCGGCGGGCAGCAGGAGCGAGCGGTCGTCACGCATGTTCATGATTGTCCCTCGGCAGCTTGACGATACCGGACGCCGGGCATCACGCAGAGCATCTCGAACGCGAGATTCGCGCCCACCAGCGCCGTGGTGCCGGCCTGATCGTAGGGCGGCGAGACCTCGACGAGATCCGCGCCGACGATGTTGAGCCCTTTCATGCCGCGCACGATTTCGAGGCCTTGCTGCACGGACAGGCCGCCGATTTCCGGCGTGCCGGTGCCGGGCGCGAACGACGGATCGAGCCCGTCGATATCGAAGCTGAGATACACGGGTGTGTCGCCGACCCGCGCGCGCACCTCGTCCATGAGCGGCGCGAGCGAGCGGTTCCAGCACGCTTCGGCCTGCACGACGGTGAAGCCCTGCTTGCGGCACCAGTCGAAATCGTCGGCGTGGTAGCCGGTGCCGCGCAAGCCGATCTGCGTGACCTTGTCGCATTGAAGCAGGCCGTCTTCCACCGCGCGGCGGAACGGCGTGCCGTGCGCGATCTTCTCGCCGAACATCGTGTCGTTGACGTCGGCGTGCGCATCGACATGCACTACCGCGACCTTGCCGTATTTCCGGTGCAACGCGCGCAGGATCGGCCAAGCGATCGTGTGGTCGCCACCGAGCGTGATCGGGCGGCAGCCGTTCGCGACGATCGCGTCGTAAGCCGATTCGATCAGGCGGATCGAATCCTTGAGGTCGTACGGATTGGTCGCGACGTCGCCGATATCGGCCACTTGCAGCGAATCGAACGGCGCGGCGCGCGTCGCCATGTTGTAGGGGCGCAGCAGCACCGATTCAGCGCGGATCTGGCGCGGCCCGAAGCGCGCGCCCGAGCGGTTGGAGGTGCCGATATCGAGCGGCACGCCGACGAAACACGCGTCGAGGCCGTCGGTGCTGGTCGCCTGAGGCAGGCGCATCATGGTCGCGATGCCGCCGAAGCGCGGCATGTCGTTGCCGCCGAGCGGCTGGTTGAGTTCGCGCTGCATCAGCGTGTCTCCCGTCATCGTTGTATGGACGGGCCGATGTTAGGCGACGCGCTCGTCGCGCAAGTCACGAAGTGGAGATGTTCACATCGAACCGGTTCGATGTGAACGGGGCTTCAGAGGGCGCTCAAGCGAGGGCAAGCCTGCCCCCACGCGATCAGGTCGCGCTTGGTGCGCACGTCGAGCTTCGCGAACGCGCGCTTCACATACGACTCCGCCGTGCCCACGCGCACGCCGATGATCTCCGCGGCCTCGGGCACCGTGCGCCCCGTGATCAGATGCGTGCAAATCTCGTATTCGCGTTTGGACAGGCGCACGTGATCGGCCGCGATGCGCGCGTCGAATTGCGCGAGCGGATGCAGGAACGACGTGGGATGCGCCACGCGTCTCGCCGCGCTCGTCGATGCGTGCAACTCCAGCAGCGGAAACAGAAATTCGCTCACGCTGCGAAAGCGGTTCATCTCGGCGAGCGTGAACGGCGGCGCGTCGAGCGCGCGTTCCAGCGCGATGGAATCCTGCGCGTGAAGCGTGCCGCGCGCGAGCACGCATTCGTGCGCGATCGATGCTTCGTCGAAGAGGCGCTGGCGAAATTCGCCGGGCGGTATCGCGCCGATGTCGCGCACCACGAGCATCGTGCCGACCTTGCCGCGAATGCCCGCGAAGAGCGGATCGCTGTCGTAGAAGCGGTCGTAGTAGAGCGTCATGACCTCGGAGATCACGCCCGTGTCCATGCCCACGCCGCCGCTGCCGATCCATTCGCAGCGAAAGCCCGTGGGCTTGCTGCGATCGACGCGCGAACGCTCGATATGCACGACATTGAGCGGCACGACTTCGTTGAGAAGCAGCGTGAGACGCGGCACGAAATCAGGTGTGCCGACCGCTTCGATGACTTTGCCGAGCGTCTTGAAGGAGAGCGGAAACGCGGCGGAATCCTGATTGAGCGGGGGTACGTTGAGCAGCATGGCGCGCCCCAAAGAAAAGGCTTCCCGATTGTAGAGCAAGCGCCGCATCGCTTGCCAGATGGGGTTTTCAGACAATCTAGGTATTTACCCGCGCATCGCTAAAACGCGGCTTGTCCCCCCTGCGGGGGGGCATACCGGGGCGTCGCGAGTCGGTAACTTTGGCGCACCGATTCATTGAAACCGACGCATCGAAGGAAACGACACGTGAGCAAGCTGATTCAGGACATCGCGCCGCTGGGCGCAGCCATCGGGCAATTCACCAGGCTCGACTACGGCATGGACGAAAGCGACTGGCGCGCGGCCGAGGGCCAGAGCGGCAATTTCGTGATCGGCTGGTGGGAGGGCAAGGTCGGCGCCGTCGATTTCCCCGCGACCACCGCCGACGAAGCGGTCTGGCTCGTCGAAGGCAGAGTCGCGCTCACCGACGTGAACGGCGGCCGCCGCGAATTCGCGGCGGGCGAGGGCTACCTTCTGCCGGCGGGCTTCGCGGGCCGCTGGGAAACGATCGAGGACGCGAAGAAGTTCTACGTCGTGCTCGAACCGCGGCAATAACCGTCGCGCGCCGCGCCCGAGGAGGAGACACGTCATGAACGAAAGCGCGCAACTTTTGGAAGCCGACATCGCCGGGCACGGCGTGTCGAGCGGCGTGCGCCGCACGCCTGCCGGACTGACCGTCGAGGAAGCGCTCGCCCGCACGCGGCTCATGCCCTACTGGCTCGACAATCCCGCCGAACCGCCCGCCGAGCCGGCGCTCGCGAGCGAGACGCAGGCCGATCTGCTGATCGTCGGCGGCGGCTTCACCGGCTTGTGGGCCGCCGTGCAGGCGAAGGAACAGATGCCCGATCTCGACGTCGTGTTGATCGAAGCGGGACGGGTCGCGCATGGCGCATCGGGGCGCGCGGGCGGCATCATCTCGACATCGGTGATGCACGGTCTGCCCAACGCCGTGCGCGTGTTCCCGAACGACATCGCGGAGCTCGAAGCATTCGGCCAGCGCAATCTCGATGGCTTCGAGGCGACGCTCGAACGCTACGGCATCGATGCCGATATCGAATGGAACGGCGAGATGACGGTGGCCGTGGACCCCGATCACGTCGATCATCTGCGCGCCGATCACGACCTGCACAAGTCATACGGCCACGACGTCGTGCTGCTCGACGCGGCGGCCACGCGCGAACAGCTCGATTCGCCGCTGTTCGCGGGCGCGCTCTGGTCGCGCAACCGCAGCGGCATCGTGCATCCGGCCAAGCTCGCGTGGGGTCTGAAACGCGCGGCGCTCGCGCTCGGCGTGCGGCTCTATGAACACAGCCCGCTCACCAGCGTGACCGACGAAGGCCCGAGCGTCCTCGTGAAAACGCCCGCGGGCAGCGTGCGCGCGGCGCGCGTGCTGTTCGGCAGCGGCACCGCGAAAGTCGGCATTCCGGACATCAATCGCCGGGTGTTGCAGGTGCGCGACCACGTGCTCGCAACCGAGCCGCTCACCGAAGAGCAACTGGCGCGCATCGGCTGGAAGCAGCGTCAGGGCATCTACGACACGCGCACGCAGCTCAACTATTTCCGCCTCACGAAGAACAACAACATCATCTTCGGCGGACTCGTGAGCTATCACTTCGACGGCGATCCCAATCCGCCGCACGACCAGAAGCGCGACACGTACTACCGTCTCGCCGAGGCGTTCTACACGACCTTTCCGCAATTGCGCGACGTGCGCTTCTCGCACGCGTGGGGCGGCCCGATCGACTACTGCTCGCGCGGCTCGGTGTTCGCGAAGCGCTATCTCGGCGACAAGGCCGTGTTCGTCGCGGGCTACACGGGCTTCGGCGTGGCCGCGAGCCGCTTCGGGGCATTCATGGGCCTGAACATCCTGTTCGATCGCGAAAGCCCGGAGCGCGCGCTCGACATCGCCAATCAAAGCCCGACGTACATTCCGCCCGAGCCGGTGCGATGGCTCGCCGCGAAGGTGACGTTCCACGCGTTCGACGGCGCCGATGCCGAGGGCGGCTGGAAACGCGCGTGGATCAAGGGCATCAAGGCGATGGGCTTCCCGATGTGAACGCGGCGACCTGACGCGAGCAACCGCATGTTCTCCAATACATCAGATCTCGACCTGCGCCTCGTGCGCGTCTTTCTCGCGGTGGTCGACGCGCGCGGCATCACCGCCGCCGAAGCCACGCTCGGCGTGCGCCAGTCGACCATCAGCTCGCAGCTTTCCGCGCTGGAGGCGCGCATGGGCTTCCGGCTGTGCGAGCGCGGGCGCGGCGGTTTCAGGCTCACGTCGAAAGGCGAGCGTTTCGTGGCATCGGCGCGCGCGCTGACCGCCGCGACTTCGCAATTCGTCGCGCAGGTGCGCGATATCGACCGCAAGCTCGTGGGCACGCTGTCGATCGGCCTGATCGGGCAGGCGTCGCATGTCGAGAACGCGCGGCTCGCGGAAGCCATCGGCGCATTTCGCAAGCGCGATCAGGCCGTGCGCTTCGCGATGCACGTGGCGCCGCCGCAGGAGCTGGAAGAAAGCCTCGTCAATCGGCAGCTCGATCTCGCGATCGGCTACTTCTGGCATCGCGTTGCGGGACTGTCGTACAGCAAGCTGTTCAGCGAGCGTCAGGTGATGTGTTGCGGGCGCGGACATCCGCTCTTTCACGCGGACCCGCACGTGACGCTCGACGATTTGCGCGCGCACGACTGGATCTGGCGCAGCTATCCCGTGCCCGAGGAACTCGCGAGCATCGGCGAGCGCCGCGTGACGGCCATCGCGGACAGCATCGACGCGGCCACGGTGCTGATTCTTTCGGGCAGCCATATCGGCTATTTGCCCGCGCATCACGCGCAAGCCTTCGAGCAGCGCGGCCTGATCCGCGTGCTCGGGCGCAGCGCCTTCGGCTTCGACGTGCCGCTGCACCTCGCGATGAAGCGCGACATGGCCGACAAACCGATCATCCGGGCCTTCTGCGAAGACCTTTCCGGTGTTTATGGCACGCAGGTGAATGAACGAGAGGCGCGCACAGAACGCGCAGATGCAGTGTGAAACGCCGCAGCGCATCGGCTACGCCCGATGCGAACGTTTTGAACATAACGAAAGCGCGTCGGCCGGCAGATGCCTGGCGGCGCCTAAAGGAGCGAGACAAGCATGGCAGAAGACACGGGCATTACGCAGATCGAAACATTTGGTTTCGAGCGCATTCCCGATGCTTCGCGATACGCGCGACCCATCGATCTGTTCCGCCTGCTGTTCGGCGGCTGCAACACGTTTTCGACCTCGGTGCTCGGCAGCTTTCCCATTCTGGTGGGGCTGTCGTTCGAGGCGAGCCTGTGGGCCATCGTGCTCGGCGTGCTCGCGGGCACCTGCATTCTCGCGCCGATGAGCCTGTTCGGGCCGCGCAACGGCACGAGCGATCCCGTTTCTTCGGGCGCGCACTTCGGCATTCATGGCCGTATCGTCGGCTCGTTTCTCGCGGTGCTCACGTCGGTCGCGTTCTTCTCGCTGGCGGTATGGAGTTCGGGCGATGCGCTCGTCGGCGGCGCGCACGACATGGTCGGCCTGCCGGTCAACCCGTGGACGCTCGGCACCGCGTACATGGTGTTCGCCGTGCTCGTGCTGATCGTGTGCATCTACGGCTTTCGCTTCATGCTGTGGGTGAACAAGATCGCCGTCTGGGCGGCGAGCCTGATGTTCGTGCTCGGCGCGTTCGCCTTCGCGAAGGCCTTCGACGTGCGCTACGCGGGCACGCTGCATCAGGGCAGCGCGGGCTTCTGGGCCGCGTTCATCGGCGCGGCGCTGGTGGCGTTGAGCAATCCCGTTTCGTTTGCCTCGACGCTCGGCGACTGGGCGCGCTACATTCCGCAATCGACGCCGCGTCGTCGCGTGATGGGCGCCGTGTTCGCCGCGCAGATCGCGACGTTCGTGCCGTTCTTCTTCGGTCTCGCGACCGCGACCATCATCGCGACACAGGCGCCGAACTACATCAGCTCGAACGATTACGTGGGCGGCCTGCTCGCGGTGTCGCCGCGCTGGTTTCTCTTGCCGATGTGCCTCATCGCGATCGTCGGCGGCATGTCGACGGGCACGACGGCGCTCTATGGCACGGGCCTCGACATGTCGAGCATGTTCCCGAGATTCCTCAACCGCGTGCGCGCGACGATGCTGATCGGCACGCTGGCGATCGGCTTCATTTTCGTCGGCCGCTTCGCATTCAACCTCGTCGAAAGCGTCGCGACATTCTCGACGCTCATCTGCACCTTCAGTTGCCCGTGGATGGCGATCATGGTGATCGGCTTCGTGCAGCGCGGCGGCTTCTATCTCGCCGACGATCTGCAGGTGTTCAATCGCGGCGGTCGCGGCGGCCACTACTGGTTCACGCACGGCTGGAACTGGCGGGCGATGGGCGCGTGGCTGCCGGCGGCGTTCATCGGCCTTGCGTTCGTGAATCTGCCGGGGCAATTCGTCGGGCCGCTGGGCTCGCTCGCGGGCGGCTGCGATCTCAGCGTGCCGGTGTCGTTCGCCGTGGGCGCGGTGCTGTATCTGACGATGCTGTGGCGCTTTCCCGAACCCGACGCCGTTCATGGCCCGCAAGGCCGCCGGCTCGTCGGCGCGCGGCGCGAGCATCGTTCGCGTGCCAGCGCGCCCGCGCCCATGACATCGCGCGTGCGCGACTTCGCGGGCAATCGCGAGCAGGCTGAATAAACCGGTAACGCCGGGCGCCATCGCGCGAGCGCAGCGGGCGAACCGTCGATGAGGCGGTTCGCCCGCTCGCGTTTTTACACGATTTTTATACCTTCCCCGAATCTCTTTTTAAGTCCTTTACGTCCGTTTTCGTACTCTCCACGCTGTCCTGAACCGCATATGGGGAGAACACCAAAATGGACTTTATCTATCTCGCCGGCATCGTCCTGTTCTGGGGACTGTGCGTGGCCCTCACGCGCGGCTGCCAGCGACTGAGCCGCCGCGCGACGGGGGGCCGTCCATGAGCGCCTGGATGATGTGGCTCGCGGCGGCCTCCACGCTGCTGCTGTTCGTGTACCTCGTGTACGCGCTGTTGCGTGCGGAGGATCTCGAATGAACGCGAACACGTTCATGCAGACGGCGCTGTTCGTCGTCGTGCTGATCGCGCTGGCCATTCCGCTCGGCCGCTATATCGCGACTGTGCTCGACGGATCGTCGGTCGTCGTGCGCAAGATCGGGCGTCCGGTCGAAACGCTGCTGTATCGCATCGCCGGCGTCGATCCCGAATCCGAGATGTCCTGGAAGCACTACGCGCTCGCCGTGATGCTCTTCAACGTCCTCGGCGCACTGGCGCTGTACGCGATCCTGCGTCTGCAAGGCATGCTGCCGGCCAATCCGCAAGGCATGGCCGGCATGACGCCCGATGCCGCGTTCAACACCGCCATCAGTTTCGTGACCAACACGAACTGGCAGGACTACGGCGGCGAGAGCACGCTCGGCTATCTCGCGCAGATGCTCGGACTGACGGTGCAGAACTTCGTTTCGGCGGCCACCGGCATCGCGGTGGCCATCGCGCTGATTCGCGGCTTCAAGCGGCATTCCGCGCAGACCATCGGCAACTTCTGGGTCGACCTCACGCGCACCACGCTCTACATTCTCGCGCCGCTCGCGGTCGTGTTCGCGCTCGTCTTCGTGAGCCAGGGCGCGATCCAGAACTTCAGCGCGTATCGGGATGTATCGACGCTGCAGGTCACGACCTATCAGACGCCGAAGACCGATGCGCAAGGCAACGCCGTGAAGGACGAGAAGGGCAATCCCGTGATGCAGGACGCGAAGGCGGACAAAGAGACGCTGCCGATGGGCCCGGTCGCCTCGCAGGAAGCGATCAAGATGCTCGGCACCAACGGCGGCGGCTTCTTCAACGCCAACTCCGCGCACCCGTACGAGAATCCGACGCCGCTCTCGAACTTCATGCAGATGCTCGCGATGCTGCTCATCCCGGCGGCGCTGTGCGTCGTGTTCGGGCGCACGGTCGGCGACAGGCGGCAAGGCTACGCCGTGCTCGCGGCGATGACCATCGCGTTCTCGGTTGCCTGCTGGGGCGAGATCGCTTCCGAGCAGGCCGGCAATCCGTTGTATGCGTCGCTCTCGGTCGATACGCAGGCGTCCGCGCTGCAGGCCGGCGGCAACATGGAAGGCAAGGAAACGCGCTTCGGCATCGCGCAATCGGGCATCTTCACGGTGGCGACGACTTCGGCGTCGTGCGGCGCGGTGACGAGCATGCACGACTCGCTGACGCCGCTCGGCGGCCTCGTGCCGATGCTGCTGATCCAGCTCGGCGAAGTGATCTTCGGCGGCGTCGGGTCCGGCCTTTACGGCATGCTCGCGTTCGCGCTGCTGGCGGTGTTCGTCGCGGGACTGATGATCGGCCGCACGCCCGAGTACGTCGGCAAGAAGATCGAGTCGTTCGAGATGAAGATGGTGTCCATCGTCATTCTGCTGACGCCGCTGCTGGTGCTCGCGGGCACGTCGGTCGCGGTGTTGACCGCGGCGGGCACGGCGGGCATCGCGAATCCGGGCGCGCACGGTTTCTCGGAAATTCTCTACGCGTTCAGCTCCGCCGCCAACAACAACGGCAGCGCGTTCGCGGGACTTTCGGTGAACACGCCGTTCTATAACTCGATGCTCGGCATCGCGATGTGGTTCGGCCGCTTCGGCTCGCTCATTCCGATTCTCGCCATCGCCGGTTCGCTCGCCGCGAAAAAGCGACTCGCCGTGACGGCGGGCACCTTGCCCACGCATGGACCGCTTTTCGTCGTGCTCCTGCTCGGCACGCTGCTTCTGGTGGGCGCGCTCACCTACGTGCCCGCGCTCGCGCTCGGGCCGATCGTCGAGCAGATCACGATGATCGCGGGCCATTGATTTCCGAGGACAGCATGAATCAACAGAATCAAACTCCGATGCACCGTCCCGAGAATCTGGGGCAGGCGCGCACGGCCGCACGCTCGATGTTCGACCCTGCGCTGGTAAAGCCGGCGATCGTCGATTCGTTCAGGAAGCTCGCGCCGCGCACGCAATTGCGCAATCCGGTGATGTTCTGCGTCTACGTCGGCAGCATTCTGACGACGGTGCTCTGGCTCGCCGCGCTGGCGGGACAGGCCGAAGCGCCCGCGGGCTTCATCCTCGCGATCACGCTGTGGCTCTGGTTCACGGTGCTCTTCGCGAACTTCGCGGAAGCGCTCGCGGAAGGGCGCTCGAAGGCGCAGGCGGCGTCGCTGCGCCAGGCGAAGCACAACGTGATGGCGAAGAAGCTCAACGAGCCGCATCCGAAGTCGCCGATCCGCATCACGACGTCCACCGATCTACGCCGTGGCGACGTGGTGCTCGTCGAAGCAGGCGATGTGATTCCCGCCGACGGCGACGTGATCGAAGGCGTCGCCTCGGTCGACGAATCCGCGATCACGGGCGAATCCGCGCCGGTGATCCGCGAGTCGGGCGGCGACTTCTCGTCGGTGACGGGCGGCACGCGCGTGCTGTCGGACTGGATCGTCGTGCGGGTCTCGGTGAATCCGGGCGAGGCGTTCCTCGACCGCATGATCGCGATGGTCGAAGGCGCGAAGCGTCAGAAGACGCCGAACGAGATCGCGCTGACGATCCTGCTCGTCGCGCTGACGCTCGTGCTCCTCTTCGCGACCGCGACGCTGCTGCCGTTCTCGATGTTCTCCGTCGAAGCGGCGAAGCAGGGCCATGTCGTGACGATCACCGCGCTCGTCGCGCTGCTCGTGTGCCTGATCCCGACGACCATCGGCGGGCTGCTTTCCGCGATCGGCGTCGCGGGCATGAGCCGCATGATGCAGGCGAACGTGATCGCGACGTCGGGCCGCGCGGTGGAAGCGGCCGGCGACGTCGACGTGCTGCTGCTCGACAAGACTGGCACGATCACGCTCGGCAATCGCCAGGCGTCGTCGTTCGTGGCGGCGCCCGGCATCGCGGAGCGCGATCTCGCGGACGCGGCGCAACTCGCGTCGCTCGCCGATGAAACGCCGGAAGGCCGCAGCATCGTCGTGCTGGCCAAGCAGCGCTTCAATATCCGCGAGCGCGACATGGCGACCCTTCACGCGACCTTTCTGGCGTTTTCCGCGCAGACGCGTATGAGCGGCGTGGATCTGGTCAATCGCGAGATCCGCAAAGGCTCCGCCGACGCCGTGAAGCGCTACGTCGAGGAACGCGGCGCACGCTTCCCGCAGGAAGTGCAGAACGCCGTCGACGAGATCGCGCGTCGCGGCAGCACGCCGCTCGTCGTCGCGGAGCGCCTGAACGACGCGGCGCGGGCGCTCGGCGTGATCGAGCTGAAGGACATCGTGAAGGGCGGCATCAAGGAGCGTTTCGCGGAGTTGCGCAAGATGGGCATCAAGACGGTGATGGTGACGGGCGACAATCGTCTGACGGCCGCGGCGATCGCGGCGGAAGCGGGCGTCGACGACTTCCTCGCCGAAGCGACGCCCGAAGCGAAGCTTTCGACGATCCGCGCGCACCAGTCCGAGGGACGGCTCGTCGCGATGACCGGCGACGGCACCAACGACGCGCCGGCGCTCGCGCAGGCGGATGTCGCGGTGGCGATGAACACCGGCACGCAGGCCGCGAAGGAAGCGGGCAATATGGTGGATCTGGACTCGAACCCGACGAAGCTGATCGAGATCGTGGAGATCGGCAAGCAGATGCTGATGACGCGCGGCTCGCTCACGACGTTCTCGATCGCCAACGACGTCGCCAAGTACTTCGCGATCATCCCCGCCGCGTTCGCGACGACGTATCCGCAGTTGCGCGTGCTCGACGTGATGCATCTGGCGTCGCCGTCGTCCGCGATTCTGTCGGCGGTGATCTTCAACGCGCTGATCATCGTGTTCCTGATCCCGCTCGCGCTGAAGGGCGTGAAGTATCGCGCGCTGGGCGCGGCATCGCTGTTGCGCCGCAATCTGCTGATTTACGGGCTGGGCGGCATTCTCCTGCCGTTCCCGTTCATCAAGCTCATCGACATGGTCATTACCGCACTCGGCTGGAGTTGAATATCATGAAGACAATTTTGCGTCCGGCGATCGTGCTGTTCGTCGCGCTGACGGTGATCACGGGCCTCGTCTATCCGGCAATCGTGACGGCCGTCGGTCAGGCCGCCTTCCCGCATCAGGCGAACGGCAGCCTGATCGAGCGCGACGGCAGGACGGTCGGCTCGGAAATCATCGGCCAGCAGTTCGATGCGCCCCGGTATTTCTGGGGACGCCTCTCGGCCACGACGCCGAATCCGTACAACGCGGGCAGTTCGAGCGGCTCGAATCTCGGGCCGACCAACCCGGCGCTCGCCGACGAGATCAAGGGGCGCATCGATGCGCTCCACGCCGCCGATCCGGACAACAAGGCGCCGGTGCCGGTCGATCTGGTGACGTCGTCCGCCAGCGGTCTCGATCCGGAGATCAGCCCGGCGGCGGCGGCGTATCAGGTGGGGCGCGTCGCGAAGGCGCGCGGGATGAGCGTCGCGCAGGTCGAGGCGCTCGTCGCCCAGGCCACGGCCGGACGCCAGTTCGGCGTGCTCGGCGAGCCGCGCGTGAACGTGCTGAAGCTCAACCTGGCGCTGGATGCGGCCCGCGGCTGACGCCGCGCGGTTTTGAAACGAACAGGCGACGACGATGACGCGGCCCGATCCCGATGAACTGCTCGACAAGCTCCAGCGAGAAGAGGAGAAGCGCCAGCGCGGGCGGCTGAAGGTGTTCTTCGGCGCGTCCGCGGGCGTCGGCAAGACCTTCGCGATGCTGCAGGCCGCGCGCCGGCGGCGCGACGAAGGCGCGGACGCGGTCGTCGGCGTGGTCGAAACGCATGGGCGCAAGGAAACGCTCGCGCTGCTCGACGGGCTCGACACCCTGCCCGCGGCGCGCATCGAATATCGCGGGCGTCTGCTCGCGGAGTTCGATCTCGATGCGGCGCTCGCGCGCAAGCCGCAACTGATCCTGGTCGACGAGCTCGCGCACTCCAACGTGCAGGGCTCGCGTCACATGAAGCGCTGGCAGGACGTGCAGGAGTTGCTCGACGCGGGCATCGACGTCTACACCACCGTGAACGTGCAGCATCTGGAGAGCCTGAACGACATCGTCGGGCGCATCACGGGCATTCGCGTCTGGGAAACCGTGCCGGACCGCGTGTTCGATCTCGCCGATGAAGTCACGCTCGTCGATCTGCCGCCCGAGGAATTGCTCGACCGCCTGCGCGACGGCAAGGTCTATTTGCCGACGCAGGCCGAGCACGCGGTGCGCAACTTCTTTCGCAAGGGCAACCTGATCGCGCTGCGCGAACTCGCGTTGCGGCGCACGGCGGACCGCGTCGACGCCCAGATGCGCGAGTATCGGGCGGATCAGTCGATCGAGCGCATCTGGCGGGCGCGCGAGCGGCTGATCGCGTGTGTCGGGCCGGGAGCGGAAAGCGCGGCGCTGGTTCGCGCGGCCGCGCGGCTGGCGGCGGCCATGAAAGCGGACTGGCTCGCGGTCTATGTCGAGACGCCGAAGCTGCAACGCCTTTCCGACGATGAACGGCGCCGCACGCTCGACGCGCTCAAGCTCGCGTCCGAGCTCGGCGCGGAAACCGTCACGCTCGACGGCACCGATGCCGCCGCGACGCTCATCGACTATGCGCGCATGCGCAACGTGTCGAAGCTCGTGGCGGGCGCGTCGACGGCGCAAGGCTGGCGGCGCCTGGTAGATCGGCCGGTGAGCGAGCGCATCATCCGGCAAGCCGCGGACATCGACGTGACGCTCGTGTCGACGCTCGCGCGCGAAGGCCAGCCACGCCCGGCGCTCGCGTTCGCCGCGCTCCGGGACGGCATGCATTCGCCGCCGCGCGCGTATGCGTTCGCGCTCGCGATCGGCGCCGGGATCACGCTCGTCGCGAGCGCGCTGGCCGCTCAGCGCTTCGCGGTGACCAATCTCGTGATGCTCTATCTGCTCGGCGTGATTTTCACCGCGGTGCGCCTCGGCCGCGGTCCGGGCGTGATGCTCTCGTTCCTGTCGGTCGCCGCGTTCGACTACTTCTTCGTCGCCCCGGTGATGTCGTTTTCCGTCGGCGACACGCAGTATTTGCTGACCTTCGCGGTCATGCTGCTGACGTCGCTCACGATCAGCCATCTGACGTCGAGCCTGCGGCGCGAGGCGCGCATCGCCTCGCAGCGCGAACGGCGCACCGGCGCGATGTACGCGATGACCAAGGAGCTCGCCGCCGCGCTGATGACCGAGCAGATCATCGAGATCGGCACGCGGCACATCGCCGAAGTCTTTCAGGCGAGAGCCGCGATTCTGCTGCCGGACAGTGCCGAGAAAGTGCAGCAGAAGGTGGCGCAAACGAGTCCGGAGACGACACTCGACAAGTCGGAGCTGGACTTCGATATCGCGCAATGGGTCTACGACCAGCAAAAGCCCGCGGGACGCAGCACCGATACGCTGCCGGCGGCACAGGCGCTGTATCTGCCGCTCAGGGCGCCGATGCGCACGCGCGGCGTGCTCGCCTTCGCGCCGCAGCGGCTATCCGATCTGGCGATTCCCGAGCAGCATCGGATGATCGAAACCTTCGCGGCGCAGATCGCGCTGGCGATCGAACGAGTGCATTACGTCGAAATCGCGCAGGACGCGCTCGTCAACATGGAATCGGAGCGTTTGCGCAACTCGCTCCTGTCCGCCATTTCGCACGATCTGCGCACGCCGCTGACATCGATCGTCGGCTTCGCTTCGATTCTCGAAGAGCAAGGCGTCGCCCGCTCCCAGGAGCTCGTCCATGCGATCCACGAGGAAGCGCTGCGCATGAGCGGGCTGGTCACCAATCTGCTCGACATGGCGCGCCTGCAAGCGGGCGCGATTCGCCTGAACCGGCAATGGTCGATGCTCGAAGAAACCGTGGGCGCCGCGCTCTCGGCGCTCAAGCGCACGCTTTCGGGGCGTTGCGTGCGGACCCGGATTCCGGCGGATTTGCCGCTGCTGCAACTCGACGCCGTGCTCATGGACCGGCTCTTCGCCAATCTTCTCGAGAACGTCGCGAAGTACACGCCCAAAGGCACCGGCATCGAGATTTGCGCGCGTGAAGAGCAGATTTCGGGGCAGCGGTTCGTGCGCGTGTTCATCGACGATAGCGGGCCGGGCATTCAGCCCGGCATGCAGACGCGTCTTTTCGAAAAGTTCACGCGCGGAGAAAAGGAGTCCGCGCAATCCGGCGTCGGGCTGGGTCTCGCGATTTGCCGCGCGATCGTGGAAGCCCATGGCGGCCAGATCGGCGCTGAAAATCGCATGGAGGAGGGCCGGGTCGCGGGCGCGCGTTTCTGGTTCACGTTGCCCGCGGACGGCACGCCGCCGCTCGACATGCCGGCCGATGAAGAAGCCGCGCTGGCGAGGCGCGATCATGATTGAAACGAGTCACACGGTGCTGATTGTCGAAGACGATCAGCAGATCCGGCGCTTCGTGCATTCGACGCTGCAATCGCACGAGATGACGGTCGTCGAAGCGGAAACGGGCAGGGCCGGTTTGCGCGAGATCGCCACGAGGCAGCCGCATCTCGTCGTCCTCGATCTCGGCCTGCCGGATACCGACGGCATCGACGTGATCCGCGAGTTGCGCGGATGGACGCAAGTGCCGGTGATCGTTCTCTCCGCGCGCACGAGCGAAGCCATGAAGGTCGAAGCGCTCGACGCCGGCGCGGACGACTATCTCACGAAGCCCTTCGGCGTGTCCGAGTTGCTGGCGCGGGTCCGTGCGCAGTTGCGTCGCACGGCGCGCGCGCAAGAGGAAACGCCCGCGGTATCGTTCGGCGACATCGCCGTGGACCTCGCCAGGCGCGAAGTGACGCGCGCCGGCCAGCCGGTTCGCCTGACACCCACGGAATACCGGCTGCTCACGGTGCTGATGCGGCACGCCGGGCGCGTGCTCACGCATCGGCAACTACTGCGCGACGTGTGGGGACCGGAGCAGATCGACAATGCGCACTACCTGCGCGTGTACATGGGGCATCTTCGTCAGAAGCTGGAGCGGGACCCTGCGCAACCCGAGCACATCCTGACGGAGACGGCGGTGGGCTATCGGCTTGCCGGCGTCAGATAGAGAAGGCTTTCAGCAACATCGCACGGGTCGGGTTGCGTGAATGTACCCGTAAACTCGCACTGTTACGATGACGTCTCCATCCTCTCGACGATTTCGAACTCATGAAAAAAGCTGTTCTCGCCGTCCTGGTCGCTGGCGCCACGTTCCTTTCGGTCGCTCCGGTTTTCGCTGCATCGCATGATCACCATCCGGTTTGCCACAAGGTTCGCGTGCATCATCACTGGGAACGTCACTACAAGTAAGCGGCGCGTTGTACTGAGGCAGAAAGCCCCGCAGCGAGTCTGTCGCTGACGGGGCATTTTTTCGCCTGACGAAGCCGTCTCAGTCCTGCGACGGATCGGGAACGCGCACGCGGCCTTCCATCAGCACCCGCGCGCTACGGCTCATGATGGCCTTCTTCACCAGCCACTCGCCATTCGCTTCGAGCGCCTGCGCGCCCACGCGCAGCGTGCCCGACGGATGCCCGAAGCGCACCGATTCACGCTCGCCGCCGCCCGCCGCGAGATTGACGAGCGTGCCCGGAATCGCCGCCGCCGTGCCGATGGCGACAGCGGCCGTGCCCATCATCGCGTGATGCAGCTTGCCCATCGACATCGCGCGCACGAGCACGTCGACATCGCCCGCGCCGACCCGCTTGCCGCTCGATGCGACGTAGTCCGCCGGACGCGCGACGAACGCGATCTTCGGCGTGTGCTGGCGCGTGGCGATTTCATCGAGGCTCTTGATCAGCCCCATGCGCAGCGCACCGTATGCGCGGATGGTCTCGAAGCGCTTCAACGCCGCTTCGTCGCCGTTGATCGCGTCCTGAAGCTCGGTGCCCTTGTAGCCGAGCGCCTCCGCGTTCACGAAGATCGTCGGAATGCCCGCGTTGATCATCGTCGCCTTGAAGGTGCCGACGCCCGGCACGTCGAGATCGTCGACGAGATTGCCCGTCGGGAACATCGCGCCCTGCGCGCCTTCTTCCTCCGCCGCGGGATCGAGGAACTCGAGCTGCACCTCGGCGGCCGGGAAAGTCACGCCGTCCAGTTCGAAGTCGCCGGTTTCCTGCACCGCGCCGGCCGCCATCGGCACATGCGCGATGATCGTCTTGCCGATGTTCGCCTGCCAGATGCGCACGACCGCGATGCCGTTGTCCGGCACGCGCTCCGGATCGACGAGGCCGCTCGCGATCGCGAACGGTCCGACCGCCGCGGACAGGTTGCCGCAATTGCCGCTCCAGTCGACGAACGGCTTGTCGATGGCGACCTGGCCGAAGAGATAATCGACGTCATGACCGGCGCGCGCGCTCTTCGAGACGATGACCGTCTTGCTCGTGCTCGATGTCGCGCCGCCCATGCCGTCGATCTGCTTGCCGTACGGGTCCGGGCTGCCGATGACGCGCAGAAGGAGCGCATCGCGCGCGGCGCCGGGCACGCGCGCCGCTTCGGGCAAATCGTTCAGGCGGAAGAAAACGCCCTTGCTGGTGCCGCCGCGCATGTAGGTCGCGGCGATCTTGATCTGAGGTGCGTGTGCCATGTGATTCGATTCCTCGGTTGAAGGTCAGGCCGCCTCTTTCGACGATTCCAGAAAGTCCTGAGCGAAGCGCTGCAGCACGCCGCCGGCTTCGTAGATCGAGACTTCCTCGGCCGTGTCGAGCCGGCACGTCACGGGCACGTCGACACGCTCGCCGTTCCTGCGATGGATCACGAGCGTGAGATCCGCGCGCGGCTTGCGCTCGCCGATCACGTCGTACGTCTCGGTGCCGTCGATGCCGAAGGTCTGCCGATTCGCGCCCTGCTTGAATTCGAGCGGCAACACGCCCATGCCGATCAGGTTCGTGCGATGAATGCGCTCGAAGCCTTCCGCGACGATCGCTTCGACACCCGCGAGCCGCACGCCCTTGGCGGCCCAGTCGCGCGACGAGCCTTGCCCGTAATCCGCGCCCGCGACGATGATGAGCGGCTGCTTGCGCGCCATGTAGGTTTCGATTGCCTCCCACATGCGCGTGACCTTGCCTTCCGGCTCGATGCGAGCGAGCGAGCCCTTCTTCACCTGACCATCGACGATGGCCATCTCGTTGACGAGCGTCGGATTCGCGAAGGTCGCGCGCTGCGCGGTCAGATGATCGCCGCGATGCGTCGCGTAGGAATTGAAGTCTTCCTCGGGCAAGCCCATTTTCGCGAGGTATTCGCCCGCCGCGCTGTTCGCGAGAATCGCGTTGGACGGCGACAGATGGTCGGTCGTGATGTTGTCGCCGAGCACCGCGAGCGGACGCATGCCCTGGAGCGTGCGTTCGCCCGCGAGCGCGCCTTCCCAATACGGCGGACGGCGAATATACGTGCTTTGCGCGCGCCAGTCGTAGAGCGGGCTGATGCTTTCGCCGCTCGCCGCGGTGAGCGCGAACATCGGCTCGTAGACGCGGCGGAACTGCTCGGGCTTCACGCTTTGCCTGACGATGGCGTCGATTTCCTCGTCGCTCGGCCAGATGTCCTTCAGATACACGGGCTGGCCGTTCTTGCCCACGCCGAGCGCATCGCGTTCGATGTCGAAGCGGATCGTGCCCGCGATCGCGTATGCGACGACGAGCGGCGGCGATGCGAGAAACGCCTGCTTCGCATACGGATGAATGCGGCCGTCGAAGTTGCGATTGCCGGAGAGCACGGCGGTCGCGTACAGATCGCGATCGATGATCTCCTGCTGGATCGCCGGGTCGAGCGCACCGGACATGCCGTTGCACGTCGTGCATGCGAACGCGACGATGCCGAAGCCGAGCTGCTCCAGTTCCGGCAGCAAGCCGGCTTCCTGCAGATACAGTTCGACCGCTTTCGAGCCCGGCGCGAGCGACGACTTCACCCAAGGCTTGCGCGTTAGACCTTGCGCATTCGCATTGCGCGCGATCAGCGCGGCCGCGATCACGTTGCGCGGGTTGCTGGTGTTGGTGCAGCTCGTGATCGCCGCGATGATCACCGCGCCATCGGGCATCTGCCCCGGCGTGTCCTCCCACTTGCCCGCGATGCCGCGCGTCGCCAGTTCGGAAACCGGCAGACGCTTGTGCGGATTCGAAGGACCGGCCATGTTGCGCACGACCGTCGACAGGTCGAAGCGCAGCACGCGTTCGTATTCGGCCCGCGCGAGCGAATCGGCCCACAGGCCGGCGGTTTTTGCATAGTGCTCGACGAGACTCACCTGCTTGTCGTCGCGGCCGGTCAGGCGCAGGTAGTCGATCGTCTGCTCGTCGATATAGAACATCGCGGCGGTCGCGCCGTACTCGGGCGCCATGTTCGAGATCGTCGCGCGGTCGCCGAGCGTGAGGGTCGATGCGCCTTCGCCATAGAACTCGAGGTACGCGCCGACCACTTTTTCCTTGCGCAGGAATTCGGTGAGCGCGAGCACGATATCGGTCGCCGTGATGCCGGGCTGCCGCTTGCCGCTCAGCTCGACGCCGACGATATCCGGCAGGCGCATCCACGACGCGCGGCCGAGCATTACGTTCTCCGCTTCGAGGCCGCCCACGCCGATCGCGATCACGCCGAGCGCATCGACGTGCGGCGTGTGGCTGTCGGTGCCGACGAGCGTGTCCGGATACGCGATGCCATCGACCGCGTGAATCACGGGCGACATGCGCTCGAGATTGATCTGATGCATGATGCCGTTGCCCGGCGGAATCACGTCGACATTCTTGAACGCTTTCTTGGTCCAGTTGATGAAGTCGAAGCGATCTTCGTTGCGCCGGTCCTCGATCGCGCGGTTCTTCGCGAACGCATCCGGATCGAAGCCGCCGCATTCCACCGCGAGCGAATGATCGACGATGAGCTGCACCGGCACCACCGGATTCACTTTCGCGGGATCGCCGCCCTGGTCCGCGATCGCGTCGCGCAGGCCGGCGAGATCGACGAGCGCGGTCTGGCCGAGAATGTCGTGACAGACGACGCGAGCGGGGAACCACGGGAAGTCGCGCTCCCGCTTCCTTTGAACGAGTTGCATCAGCGATGCCTCGAGGATCGCCGGGTCGCAGCGGCGCACGAGATTTTCGGCGAGCACGCGCGAGGTGTAAGGCAGCGTGTCATAGGCGCCGGGCGCGATGGCTTCGACGGCGGCGCGCGCATCGAAGTAATCGAGTGAGGCGCCGGGCAGGGGTTTGCGGTTTGCAGTATTCATCGCGATGTCTCGGTCATTGCATGGTCTGTCGGGTGCCATGCTCGGAGGGTATCGTGGGGGCGATCCCTTCGTCTGGAAATTCAGGCTATTTTAGGCGCCGTTTTCAAAAAGGGCCCGCCGCCGCCGGGTGCGACAGCGGGCCGAAAGCCCTCGCGTATCACGTCAAGGGTATTCGATGCGCTTCAGGAACGCCTCAGGCACGCTTGGCCAGCGGGACGAACTCGAGGTTG